>NZ_JBEXKU010000077.1:0-35393 GCF_040609575.1 Streptomyces sp. NPDC004647
TCTCTTCCTATTTCTAACACCGAGACCCCGTGGGGGGCGCCTTTGCCACCTCTCTTCAGGCCCCGGCGGGGGGCTGCCGCGCGCGCGGCCGCGCGGCCTCGCTCGTCGCCTGCGCCCGCTGTGGTGCTCCGCCGTCCGATGGGGGCCTTCCCGGACGGCGTGGAGCCAGTCACGACCGTCCTGTTCTCAGGCCGCGCAGTCGCGGCAGATCGGCTGGCCGTTCTTCTCCGCGGCGAGCTGGCTGCGGTGGTGCACCAGGAAGCAGTTCATGCAGGTGAACTCGTCGGCCTGCCGGGGCAGTACCCGTACGGACAGCTCCTCGTTGGAGAGGTCCGCGCCGGGCAGCTCGAGGCCCTCGGCCTGCTCGAACTCGTCGACGTCTACGGTCGAAGTCGACTTGTCGTTCCGCCTCGCCTTCAGCTCTTCGAGGCTGTCCTCGTTGAGGTCGTCATCGGTCTTGCGTGGGGTGTCGTAGTCCGTTGCCATGTCGCTCTCCCCCTCTGGGTGTCTGCGGTGTCTCAGCGCTCGTAACGCGTGAGAGGCCGGACTTGTGCCCGACCTGAGGCGGAGATTTTGCCTCACATCAAGGTCTGTTACTCAATCGACACCCAACCGCACCCCTGAAGAGGTGATCGGCTTGGATGGCGATCGGGACCGTACACGGTCCGAAGGTCGCACTCACAGGCGCCACCCCGTGTACTTCCCGTGATCAGACCCCCCGGAAACCCGGATTTTCCCGGCTTTCCGACGACCTTTGCGATCACGGAGAGTAGATGGCCAAAAAATCGCGCATGTGATCGATCACACAGGAAGCTCTCCAGGTCGGAACCCGAAGATTCCGCGCAAAGCGAACTTCCGCGCCAGCATCTCAGACGGGCAGGGTGACGCGCATCACGAGCCCACCGCCCTCGCGCGGCTCGGCCGTGATCCTGCCCCCGTGGGCCCGCGCCACGGACCGCACGATCGACAGTCCGAGGCCGACGCCCTTGTCGCTGCCGGTCCGCTCCGTGCGGAGCCTGCGGAAGGGCTCGAAGATGTTGTCCACCTCGTAGGCCGGAACCACTGGTCCCGTGTTCGAGACCACCAGCAGTGCCTGCCCCGGCACGGCCTCGGTGGTGACCTCGACCCAGCCGTCCTCGGTGTTGTAGCGCACGGCATTCTGCACCAGATTCAGAGCGATCCGCTCCAGCAGGACCCCGTTGCCCTGGACCACCACCGGTGCCAGCCCGCCCCGCAGTTCCAGACCCTTGGCCTCGGCCTCCTCGCGCACCTGGTTGACCGCCCGTGAGGCGACCTCCGCGAGGTCCACGGGCTTGCGGTCCAGAATCTCGTTGTCGCTGCGGGCCAGCAGCAGCAGCCCCTCCACCAGTTGCTCGCTCCGCTCGTTGGTGGCGAGCAGCGCCCGTCCCAGCTGGGCGACCTCGGGGGACGCGGCCGGGTCGGAGAGCTGGACCTCCAGCAGGGTGCGGTTGATCGCCAGCGGCGTGCGCAGTTCGTGCGAGGCGTTGGCCACGAAGCGGCGTTGCGCGTCGAAGGCCCGCGCGAGCCGGTCGAGCATCTCGTCGAAGGTGTCGGCCAGCTCCTTCAACTCGTCGTCCGGTCCGTCGAGTTCGATCCTCCGGGAGAGATCGGAACCGGCGACCTGCTGCGCGGTACGGGTGATCCGGCCCAGCGGGGAGAGGACCCGGCCGGCCATGGCGTAGCCGAAGGCGAAGGCGACAACGCTGAGGCCCAGCAGCGCGAGCAGCGAGCGGCGGAGCAGCGAGTCGAGGGCCAACTCGCGCTGGTGGTTCATACAGGCGTCGAGCAGGGTGTTGGCCTCGTTGGCCGACAGACCGGGCGTGAGGCCGGGGCACTCGTTGCTCGTCAGCTGGACCTTGCTGTCCGGGAGCAGTTTGAACAGCGGCTCATTGCCCAGATTCAGCGCCTGGGCGGCCAGCAGATAGATGATCGAGAGCAGCAGGATGCCCGCGATCAGGAACATGCCGCCGTAGAGCAGGGTGAGCCGTATCCGGATGGTCGGGCGCAGCCAGGGAAACGGCCGGAGGGGCCGGCGCGGCTCCCAGGTGGGCTTGGGCGGTGCGGCCGGGGGGGCCGGGGTCTGTGCCATCGCGGGTCAGATCCGGTAGCCGGAGCCGGGGACCGTGACGATCACGGCCGGCTCGCCGAGCTTGCGGCGCAGGGTCATCACGGTGACCCGGACGACATTGGTGAACGGGTCGGTGTTCTCGTCCCATGCCTTCTCAAGAAGCTGTTCGGCCGAGACCACGGTCCCCTCGCTGCGCATCAGTACCTCCAGCACCGCGAACTCCTTCGGCGCCAGCTGGACCTCCTTGCCGTTCCGGAACACTTCACGGCGGTTGGGGTCCAGCTTGATCCCGGATCGCTCCAGGACCGGCGGCAGAGCGACGGTCGTACGCCGCCCCAGGGCCCGTACCCGCGCCGTCAGCTCACTGAAGGCGAAGGGCTTGGGGAGGTAGTCGTCGGCCCCGATCTCGAGGCCCTCCACGCGGTCGCTGACGTCGCCGGAGGCGGTGAGCATCAGGACGCGGGTGGGCAGGCCGAGATCGACGACCTTGCGGCACACGTCGTCGCCGTGCACCAGCGGGAGGTCCCGGTCCAGTACGAGAACGTCGTAGTCGTTGACCTCGATGCGCTCCAGAGCGGCAGCGCCGTCGTACACGACGTCGACGGCCATGGCCTCCCGGCGAAGTCCGGTGGCCACCGCATCGGCGAGCAGCTGCTCGTCCTCGACGACGAGTACGCGCACGGCGCATTCCTTCCCTACGGGCCTGTGGGCAGGCCGGATGTCCCTGGGTGAGCTCCTCCATCCTGCCCCGAAGGCTCATAAACCGGCGGTAAGGGGGTCTGCGGGCGCCGGGCCGGAACGGGAAATTCAGGATTCCTCGGACTCTTGAGGTTTCTCTGAGACAACGGGAGGGGAGGACGAATTGCACACCCGAGATCACGCCCTTACGCGGCATTCCGCGGCCTGCTGTCCCCCGCAGGGGCCCGGTGCGTGATCTACCCTCCCCCGGCCTCCGGCCGGGGGGACCCCCAGCAAGCGGCACACCCCCGTGCCATCGACCCACGACGAGGGGGCGCAATGGACGCGTTCACCGCAGGAATTCTGCACCGCATACGAACCACCGAGTCCGATCTCACGCGCGCTCGGGAGACGGGCGACGACTTCCTCGCCGAGGTGGAGCAGGCCGAGCTGGACGACCTGCGACGCCTGGCCGCCGAGCACGGTGTGGAGGTCGGCGCTCTGAGTGCCTGAGCGCCCCCCTTTGCGGCTGAACCGCCGCCGCTCTCGCGGGGGTGGCTGATCGCCGTCAGGGTTCTCCATTGATGGTTGCGCCGACACAGTGTGGGGCGCCCCGGGAATGCCTTCCCGGGGCGCCCCACACTTGCGCCTGCTCAGTCGTGCCAGGCGCCCAGGCCGTCCAGGACCTGCTGCAGCGGCTCGAAGAGGCCCGGAGGCGCGGCGACCGTGAGTGCTCCGGAGGCCGGTTCCCCCGGCCGGCCCCCGGTGAGCGCGCCCGCCTCGCGGGCGATCAGTTCGCCGGCGGCGTAGTCCCAGGGGTTGAGCCCGCGCTCGTAATAGCCGTCGAGCCGTCCGCAGGCCACATCGCACAGATCGATCGCGGCCGAACCCCCACGCCGGATGTCCCGCACCCGGGGCAGCAGCGTGCGCAGCACCTCCGCCTGGCCGGCCCTGCGCTCGGCGACATAGCCGAAGCCGGTGCCGATGAGGGCCTGCTCCAGGAGGGGCGCGGGGCGGCGCTCCAGGCGCCGCTCCCCGAGGTACGCGCCCCTGCCCAGCACCGCCCGGACCGTCTCACCCCGCATCGGGACCGCGACCACGCCCACGGCCGTCTCACCGTCGATCTCGGCGGCGATGCTCACCGCCCACGAGGGCAGCCCGTAGAGGTAGTTGACGGTGCCGTCGACGGGGTCGATGACCCAGCGCACCCCGCTGCTGCCCTCGATGCTGGCGCCCTCCTCGCCCACGAAGCTGTCATCCGGCCGCCGCTCCGCGAGATAGCCGGTGATGAGCTTCTCGGAGGCGAGGTCCATCTCGGTGACCACGTCGATCGCGCTGGTCTTGGTCGCCGCGACGCCGAGGTCGGCGGGACGGCCGTCGCGCAGCAGGGCCCCTGCCCGGTGGGCGGCCTCCAGCGCGTAGGTCAGGAGTTCGTCCTTCAGGGAGTCGTTCACGGTGCTCCTCGCTGTGCTGTCAGGCGTACGGGCTGTCGGCGCCCGCGGCGGCGGGGCGCGGGGTGCGGGCGGGGCAGCAGCCCACCGGACACAGGTCGTGGCTGGGGCCGAGCGCTCCCAGCGCGCAGCGCTCCGCCGAGCGCCCCCGCTCCACCGCCGCGCGCTCCAGGACCAGGTCGCGGATGCCCGCCGCGAAACGCGGATCGGCGCCCACCGTTGCCGCGCGGGAGACGGGCAGGCCCAGTTCCTGGGCCTTCGCCGTCGCCTCGGTGTCGAGGTCGTACCGGACCTCCATGTGGTCGGAGACGAAGCCGATCGGCACCATGACCGCGGCCGGGGCCCCGGTCCCGTGCAGCGCCTCCAGGTGGTCGCAGATGTCCGGTTCCAGCCAAGGGATGTGCGGCGCGCCGCTGCGCGACTGGTAGACGAGCTCCCAGGGGTGCTCGATACCTGTCTCCTCGCGGACCGCACCGGCGATCTGCCGCGCCACGTCCAGGTGCTGGGCCACGTATGCCCCGCCCTCGCCGTGCCCCTCCGCCGGCCCCGAGGTGTCCGCGGCGGCCGTCGGGATGGAGTGGGTGGTGAAGGCCAGGTGCGCCCCGGCTCGTACGTCCTCGGGCAGCTCCGCGAGTGCGGCGAGCGTCGCATCGACCATGGGCCGTACGAACCCGGGGTGGTTGAAGTAGTGCCGCAGCTTGTCCACCCTCGGCAGCGGCAGACCCTCCGCGTTCAGCGCCGCCAGTGCGTCCGCCAGGTTCTCGCGGTACTGCCGGCAGCCGGAGTACGAGGCGTAGGCGCTGGTGGCGAGCACCAGGATGCGCCGCCGCCCGTCCTCCACCATCTCGCGCAGGACGTCCGTCAGATACGGCGCCCAGTTCCGGTTGCCCCAGTGGACCGGCAGATCGACACCGTGCTCCGAGAAGTCCTTCCGCAGCGCGTCCAGCAGCTCACGGTTCTGCGCGTTGATCGGGCTGACGCCGCCGAAGAGGAAGTAGTGCTGCCCCACTTCCCTGAGCCGCTCACGGGGGATGCCGCGGCCGCGGGTGACGTTCTCCAGGAACGGCACGACGTCGTCCGGACCCTCGGGGCCGCCGAAGGACAGCAGCAGCAGGGCGTCGTACGGGGCGTGGACTGGCTGTTCGGGCATGCTCCCGATCCTGCCACCCGCCGTTCACGCCCGAAAAACCACGGGCGCCCGTCCCCTCCCGCCCGTAAGCTGTATCGGCTGAAGACATTCCTTACCGGCGGAGTGCCCCTTGCCCAGTCCGTACCGTGCGATCTTCGCCGCCCCAGGCGCCAAGGGGTTTTCCGCCGCGGGCTTTCTCGGCCGGATGCCGCTGGCCATGATGGGCATCGGCATCGTCACGATGGTCTCCGAGCTCACCGGCCGGTACGGGCTCGCGGGCGTGCTCTCGGCCACCCTCGCGCTGTCCGCCGCCCTCCTCGGCCCGCAGATCTCCCGGCTCGTCGACCGCTACGGCCAGGGCAGGGTGCTGCGCCCCGCCACCCTGGTCTCCGTCACCGCCGTCGCGGGATTACTCGTCTGTGCCCACCAGGGCCTGCCGGACTGGACGCTCTTCGTGTGCGCGTCCTTCGGCGGGTGTGTACCGAGCGTCGGCTCGATGATCCGGGCCCGCTGGACGGCGCTCTACCGCGGCTCGCCGCGCGAGTTGCACGCGGCGTACTCCTGGGAATCGATTGTCGACGAGACCTGCTTCATCTTCGGCCCGATCGTCTCCATCGGGCTGTCCACGGCCTGGTTCCCGGAGGCCGGCCCACTGCTTGCCATGGCCTTCCTCACGGTCGGTGTCCTCTGGCTGACCGCGCAGCGCGGCACCGAGCCCGTACCGCATCCGCGGGAGCACCACACCAAGGGCTCGGCACTGCGCTCCCCCGGCCTCCGGGTGCTGATGGCCACCGGCGTCGCGACCGGCGCGATCTTCAGTTCGGTCGATGTGGTGACGGTGGCCTTCGCCGAGGAGGAGGGACACAAGGCAGCGGCGAGCCTGGTGCTCGCGGTCTACGCGCTGGGTTCCTGCCTGGCGGGCGCGGTCTTCGGACTGCTGCACCTCAAAGGGCCCGCCCACCGCCGGTGGCTGCTGGGTGTGTGTGCGATGGCGGTGAGTATGATCCCCCTCCAACTGGCCGGGGACCTGCCGTTCCTGGCCGTGGCGCTCTTTGTCGCGGGCCTGTCCATCGCACCCACGATGGTGACCACGGTGGCCCTCGTCGAACAACACGTTCCGCGCACGAAGCTGACCGAGGGCATGAGCTGGATCAGCACCGGGATCGCGGTCGGCATCGCGCTCGGCGCGTCCGCCGCCGGGTGGGTGGTGGACGGCGCGGGCGCCGGGGCGGGGTACGCGGTACCGGCCGCGGCCGGGGCGCTCGCGGCCGCGGTGGCGTTCCTGGGGTACCGCCGGCTCCGGCCGGCAGCCGAGCGGGTGGGGTCGCCCATGCCGCGGGTAAGGGGAGGGGCTGGGGCGGATGAACCAGAGCAGCAGCGCATGGCGTAACTGGGCGGGGAACGTCACCGCCCACCCGGTCCGGTCCCTGGCGCCGACCTCCGCCGAGGAGCTGTCGCGGATCGTGAGGACCGCCGCCGAGGACGGGCTGAAGGTGAAGCCGGTGGGCACCGGGCACTCCTTCACTGCGGCGGCCGCCACCGACGGAGTGCTCATACGGCCCGAAGGGCTCGCCGGCATACGGGCGGTCGACCGCGCCGCCGGCACCGTGACGGTCGCTGCGGGCACACCGTTGAAGCAGCTCAACGAAGTCCTCGCGGCCGAGGGCCTGTCGCTGACCAACATGGGCGACATCATGGAGCAGACAGTGGCCGGAGCGGCCGGCACCGGCACCCACGGCACGGGCAGGGAGTCCGCCTCGATCGCCGCACAGATCAAGGCCCTCGAACTCGTCACCGCCGACGGATCGGTCCTGACGTGCTCCGAGAAGGAGAATCCGGAGATCTTCGCGGCCGCCCGGATCGGCCTGGGGGCCCTCGGCGTGATCACCTCGGTCACGTTCGGCGTGGAGCCGGTCTTCCTGCTCACGGCACGCGAGGAACCGATGCGCTTCGACCGCGTCACAGCGGAGTTCGACCAACACGTGGCCGAGAACGAGCATTTCGAGTTCTACTGGTTCCCGCACACCGGCAACTGCAACACCAAGCGCAACAACCGCAGTGCCGGGCCGGCCGCCCCTCCCGGGCGGATCAGCGGCTGGATCGAGGACGAGCTTCTCTCCAACGGCGTCTTCCAGGTGCTCTGTTCACTGGGCCGGGCAGTGCCCGCCACCATCCCCGCCGTCGCCGAGATCTCCAGCCGCGCCCTCTCGGCCCGCACCTACACCGACATCCCGTACCGGGTCTTCACCAGTCCCCGCCGGGTCCGCTTCCTCGAGATGGAGTACGCCCTACCGCGCGAGGCCGCGGTGGGCGCACTGCGCGAGGTCAAGACTCTGGTCGAGCGCTCGTCCCTGCGCGTCGGCTTCCCGGTGGAGGTACGGACCGCCCCGGCCGACGACATCACGCTGTCCACCGCCTCGGGCCGTGAGACCGCCTACATCGCGGTCCACACGTACCGGGGCACGCCGCACCGGGCGTACTTCACCGCGGTCGAGCGGATCATGACGGCGCACGGCGGGCGGCCGCACTGGGGCAAGCTGCACAGCCGCGACGCCGGGTACCTGGCCGGGGTCTATCCGCGGTTCGGCGAATTCACCGCGCTGCGCGACCGGCTGGACCCGCAGCGGTTGTTCGGCAACGCGTATCTGCGGCGTGTGCTCGGTGACTGACGGCGGATCCGCTGCGGCGCCCGACTGGCGTCGTCACCCCAGCGGCGCCCCGGCTCGCCCGCTTCCCGCCGCTCGAAGCCCTCGCACCGCTGCCCGAAGTGCCACCCGATCCAGTGGAATCGACGGATTCGCCGGGGTTCTCTCGGAGCCGTGGAACGGGGTGCCGGCGCCGATGTCGGGGCCCGTACGCGCCACCCCGAAGAGGAGTACAGCGACCGCCCTCGCCGCCGGAGCGCTGCGGACGGCACGTCCGGCACCGAAGTGACCTGCGCACGGAGTCAGAAGTTCCGATTCGGCGGGTTCCGTGAACATCACCCCTCACCCGCCACGGAGTTGCCCAACTCCCTTGCGCTACGACAAGTTCGGCGGCGCGGCGGGGCCACCCGCGTGGTCCGAATGGAGTACTGTGGCGAGCCCTGGCTCCGGTTCCTCGTCCGGCCGCCCGGACCTACCGGAGGGGGCCGGAGGCGGCACTCGAACCGGCGGAGCCGAGGCAGGACACGGGTAATGGCGCACAGGACGACCGACACGGTCACCAAGAGTTGCAAATAGGTAACCGTGTCATAACGGCGAATGCGGGTGCATGCCCGACACGCCAGGCAACTCGGCAATGTTGTGGCAGGCTGCACCCGGGCAGGCCACACTCGTCTAGCGGGAAGCAGCGACGCACGTGACGTCGGCAGGCACCACCCGGGAGGTCCCCATGCCCGAACTGCGTGTCGTGGCCGTCAGCAACGACGGCACACGGCTGGTGCTGAAGGCTGCGGACAGCACGGAGTACACGCTTCCGATCGACGAACGGCTCCGCGCCGCCGTGCGCAACGACCGGGCCCGGCTGGGCCAGATCGAGATCGAGGTCGAGAGCCACCTCCGCCCCCGCGACATCCAGGCGCGTATACGTGCCGGCGCCTCCGCCGAGGAGGTCGCTCAGCTCGCGGGCATCCCGGTCGACCGGGTGCGGCGTTTCGAGGGCCCCGTTCTCGCGGAGCGCGCCTTCATGGCCGAGCGCGCCCGTAAGACACCCGTCCGCCGGCCCGGCGAGAACACCGGCCCGCAGCTCGGTGAGGCGGTGTCGGAGCGGCTGCTGCTGCGCGGCGCCGACCGGGAAACCGTCCAGTGGGACTCCTGGCGACGGGACGACGGCACCTGGGAGGTGCTGCTCGTCTACCGGGTCGCGGGCGAACCGCACGCGGCGAGCTGGACGTACGACCCGCCGCGCCGGCTGGTTCAGGCTGTGGACGACGAGGCACGGTCGCTGATCGGCGACACCGACGACACTCCCGAGCCCAGCTTCCCGTTCGTCCCGCGGATCGCACGCCTTCCGCGCGACCGGCCGCTGGACCGTCCGGCTCCGGCCCCGGCACAGGAAGCGGACGACGGCGCTGAACGGGACTCGCTGACCAGCCTGCTGGAGGCGGTGCCCAGCTTCCGGGGCGACCTGGTCGTACCGGAGCCGGTGTCACCGCCGGAGGAACCGGAGGAGGAGCCCGAGACCACGGCCGAGCCCGCGGCGCCCGCCGCGGCCGGTGCGGGTTCGGCGTACGCGGATGTGCTGATGCCGCGCGCGGTGGCCGGTCACCGTGACCGGCTCACCGGTACGACGGACCGCCAGGCCGAGGCCGACGGAGTCCGCCCGGGGCGCCGCGCCGCGGTGCCGAGCTGGGACGAGATCGTCTTCGGCACGCGGCGCAAGAAGCAGGACTAGTCGGCGATCCGCACCACATCGCCGACCGGTCCGCCAGTCGTCGGCGAGCCCGCTGCCGCGGGGCGGCTTGTCCCCCCCGGCAGTGGGCTCGCCGCACCATCCAGGTCCGGCCAGGCGCGCCTTCGGCACCGCGCTCCGGATTCATGTACGGGCAACGGGCGACGGGCGACGGCCACCGGGTGCAACGGCCCGGCGGCCCACCCGCGGGAACCCTGCGCGGAACGGCCGTGCGGCGAGCGGGAGTCAGCCGCGCTCCGCGCCCGTGGCCACCGGCCTCGCCGGGTCCGAGGACCACTCGCTCCACGAACCCACGTACAGCGCCGCCGGAACGCCCGCGACCGCCAGTGCGAGAACCTGATGCGCCGCCGAGACACCAGAGCCGCAGTACACGCCGGGCTCACCGGCCCCGTCCGCTCCCGCTCCCAACGACAGGAAGCGCTCGCGCAACTCCTGCGCTGGACGGAAGCGGCCGTCCGCCGTGACGTTCTCCGTCGTCGGGGCTGACACCGCGCCCGGGATGTGGCCGCCGACGCGGTCGATCGGCTCGACCTCGCCCCGGTACCGCTCAGCCGCCCGCGCATCCAGCAGGACACCGGAGCGCGCGAGCGCTGCCGCGTCGTCCGCGGACAGCAGCGGAAGGGCCCCCGGCTCCGGGCGGAACGTCCCTTCCGCCGGTGACGGCACCTCAGTGGTGAGCGGAAGTCCCTCGGCCGTCCAGGCGGCGAGCCCGCCGTCCAACACCCGGACGGACGGGTGTCCGGCCCAGCGCAGCATCCACCACGCGCGCGCGGCGGCCCAGCCCTGCCCTCCGTCGTACGTGACCACCGCGCGGTCGGCCGAGACGCCCGCCCGGCGCATCGCGGCGCCGAAGGTGTCGAGGTCCGGCAGCGGGTGCCGCCCTCCCCCACCGGCCGGGCCCGCCAGCTCGGTGTCCAGGTCGATGTAGGCGGCGCCGGGCAGATGCCCCGCATCGTAGGCGGGCTTTCCCGCCGGGCCGCCGAGCTGCCAGCGGACGTCGAGCAGAACCGGCGGCTGCTCTCCCGCGGACTCGCCCTTGAGTTCGGAAGCGGTGATGATGACGTTCATAGTCCCCATCCTCGCTCAATCACGCCTACTTCGGCGGGGCCCGGGCAAGCCCGGAACACGACGGACGACGCCGGTCGTCGAGAGCCTCGCAAAGGATGCGAAAGAGGAATTCGGGCAACCTCCAGTGGGAACCCGCCGAATCCGGCGCGGCCGGGGCGTACTGCGCGACCGGTGGTGCAAGCATCTGCACGGGCGCCCGCCCGGGACGGCGGCGCGCCCGGTCCCGCACGACCACCACGATGGTCCGAGGAGAGAGTGACGATGACCGAGGCAGCGACCCGCCACACACCGGGTACGCCTTGCTGGGTGAGCCTGATGGTCCACAGCCTGACCGCCACCCAGGACTTCTACGGCGCCCTGTTCGGCTGGGCGTTCAGCCCGGGGCCCCGGCAACTTGGCCCGTACGCAAGCGCGATGCTCGACGGCCGGGTGGTCGCCGGGATCGGGGAACTGCCCCCCGAACGGCATCTGCCGATCGCCTGGACCACCTATTTGGCAACGGACGACGCCGACGCCACGGCCGAACGGATCAGGTGCTGCGGCGGCACCGTCGGTGTCGGCCCGCTGGACGCGGACGAGGCGGGACGGCTGGTCATCGGCTCGGACCCGATGGGTGCGGTCTTCGGCGCGTGGCAGGGACGCGAGCACCCCGGCGCAGAGACGGTGGGCGAACCCGGCACGCCCGTCTGGAACGAGCTGCTGACCCAGGAGACCGCGGACGTCGGGAAGTTCTACGCGGCCGTCTTCGGCTTCGAGTCCGAGGCCGACGTCTCCGCGGACCGCGACTACCTCACGCTGCGCCTGGAGGGCCGGCCCCTGGCGGCGATCCACGGGGTGGGGAGTGTTCTGCCACGCGACCGGGGCCCGCACTGGATGACGTACTTCGCAGTCGCCGACACGGATGCGGCGGCCCGCCGGGTGACCGAGCTGGGCGGACACGTACTGCGGCAGCCACGGGACGGCTCGATGGGACGGCTGGCGACGGTCGCGGACCCGGAGGGCGCGGTCTTCACGATCGTAAGGACCGAAGCCTGACGGCCCGGCGGCCGGTGGGAGCGGCGTGGTCAGGTGGTTCGGGTGGTTCAGGTGCGCACTTCGAGGAGTGGAACGAGCTGTTCGACGGCGGTCATCGAGCCATGAAGACCGACCATCGCCGACTCGTGCGGCTCGGTCTGCGAGGCAACGATCGCGATGTCGTCGCAGGCCGCAGCCACCACATCACCGATGCGCCCGTACACGCGCTCGTCGGGAGAGAACCCGGGCGGGCCGAACCAGCCCGCCTCGATCGCCTCGTCACGGTCGGCCACCCACATCCGGTCGCCGAGGACCTCGCGCCAGACCGCCGCCACATCGGCCGCCGCGCCGGGCACCGCGTAGACGTGCCGGGCGCGGCCCTCGCCCCCGAGCAGGGCGACTCCGGCACCCAGCTCCCAGTCCTCGTCGAAATCGATCCGCGACTCCGGATCGAACGGAAGGTCGATCATGCCGTGGTCGGCCGTCACATAGAGGACCGAGCGCGACGGGAGCTGCTCCGCGAGGCGCTGCGCCAGCCGGTCGACGTACATCAGCTGGCCGCGCCAGGCGTCGGAGTCCACGCCGAAGCGGTGGCCCTTGCCGTCGACCTCGCTGTAGTACGTGTAGACGAGCGAGCGGCCCCCGGCTGCCAGCTGCTCGGCCGAGAAGTCCATCCGCTCCTCGCCGGAGAGCCGCCCGTGGAAGGTGCCGCCGCTCAGCGCGACCTTCGTCAGCGGGGTGTCCCGGAAGTCCGGCGCGGAGACCTGACAGGTGTGGACCCCCGCGCCGTCGGCGAGTTGGAAGACCGTGGGGTACGGCTGCCAGACGTGCGGATCGGTCCAGGGCTTCCAGCGCAGCTGGTTCATCAGCGCGCCGGTGTCCGGATCCCTGACGGTGTAGCCGGACAGCCCGTGCGCTCCCGGCGGCAGCCCGGTGCCGACGGAGGCGAGGGAGGTGGCGGTGGTGGACGGGAACCCGGCGGTTATCGGCGCTCCGGTGCCGCCGCGCGAACTCGCCAGCAGACCGGTGAGGAACGGCGCTTCGTCGGGGTGGGACTTGAGCTGCTCCCAGCCGAGGCCGTCGACGAGGAAGACACAGACCCGGTCGGCGGGCTCAAGACGCAGTCCGGCGGAGAGACCGGGTACGCCCAGCCCGGCCGCCACGGTCGGCAGCAGCTCGGCGAGCGAGCCGGTGCCGTACTCGGGTGCGGGAGCGCTGCGCGGATCGAGCAGCTCTGGATCGTGCCAGCCGGAGCCGGCGGTGGCGGGCTGAGCCATCAGTGACCGGCGGTGGCGGCCACGGTGGCCTCGGACAGCGCCTGTGAGAAGGCCAGGGTCTGCCGAACGGTATCGGGTCCGTCGCCCGCCTCGCTCACCCGGAGGCTGAGGTCGTCCGCGGTGGAGGAGCCGGTGTAGCCGTGGTCCGCCTCGCAGTTGGGGTCGCCGCAGGCGGCCGGCTCGAGGTCGAGGCGGTTGACGGCGCCCCAGCCGATGGTGAGGACGACCTCGCGCGGAAGCGTGCCCGGGGTGTACGACTCCGGGTTGGCCACGACGCGGCTCAGCACGACCGAGGAGATCCGCTCGATCTTGACGGACTCGGTGGAGGTGGTGGCGTACGGCGAGGGCGACGTCCCGTCGGCGGCCTGCTCGTCGGTATGGCTGACGATGAAGCGCTTGCCGGTGAGGACGAGCACGGTGACGTGCCTGCGGACCTCGTTGGCGTCGAAGGTCGTCTCCTGGTGGACCAGGTACGACGCGACCGGCTCACCGCCCACGGCGGCCTCCACCGCCTCGGCCACGAGGGCCGGGTAGTAGCCGCTGCGCTCGATCGCCGCGCGCAGCCCCTGGGTCGTCGTACCGGTCTTCGCCATGGGCCCATCCTACGGGGCGAAAGGAGGCCCGAGCCTCCTCGTGTGCGGGGTGCGGAGGGAGGGGGCGGGCGTGGTCAGTACTCGGGGAGGCGGCGCGGCCCGAGGTCGGCGGGGGCGGGGCGCGGAGCGAGCCGTAGGGAGGCCCCGAGCACGCTGAGGCCGTGCGGGGCGACCACCACCGGCTCCAGCTCCACGGCCACCACCTCCGGATGGTCGTCGACCAGTCGGGAGACACGCAGCACCAGCTCTTCGAGGGCGGCGGTGTCGACGGGCTGGGAGCCGCGCCAGCCGAAGAGGAGCGGAGCGGTCCGGATGGACCGGATCAGCTCGGCGGCGTCCCGGTCGGTGACGGGGACGAGGCGGTGGGCGATGTCGCCGAGCAGCTCGGAGGGGGCGCCGGCGAGGCCGAAGGAGAGCACGGCACCGGCGGCGGGGTCGATGGCGGCCCGCAGCACGGTGTCCACTCCGCGCGGCGCCATGGCCTGGACGACAGGGCGCAGCTCGTCGGCCTTGCCGAGGGCGTCGGTCAGCTCCTGGTGGGCTCGGCGCAATTCGGCTTCGGTGGTGAGGTCCAGCCGGACGCCGCCCAGGTCGGCGCGGTGGCGGAGGTGAGGGGCGGTGGTCTTGAGGGCCACCGGGTAGCCGAGCCGGGCGGCGGCTTCGGCCGCCGCGTCCGGGCCGGGGGCGGGAAGCGTGGGCAGCACGGTGATGCCGTAGCGGTCGAGCAGCCGCTGGGTGGCCGCGGCGTCGAGCGGGGTACTGCGGGGGGCGCGGCCACCGCCGGGGGCTGCCGCGTCGGGCCCGTCGGCGTCCGCCGCGGCCCCGAGCAGCGCGTCGATGTCCGCCGCGGTCGCCGTCTCCTCGATGTCCTCGTACTCCGGCACCCGGCCGGGCTCGGCGGCCTGCCGCCGCCACTGCGCGTACCGGACGGCCTCGGCGAGGGCCCGTACGGCCCGCTCGGCGGCGGGGTAGGCGGGGATGCCGGATCCGGTGCGGATGCCACGCGTTCCGGGAGCATCGGCCGATGCCGGGCCCTCGCCCTGTCCGGCTGCCGGAGCCGTGGGGGAAGGGGCAGTGGAGCCGGAAGGGATCGTCGTGGGCGCGCCGAGGGCCTCGATCAGGCCGTCGATCTCCAGGTGGACCACCGCGACCGGCTTGCGTGCCCCGCCTGCGGGCAGAGCCGACCGCAGGGCCTTCGCGAGGGCGCGGCCGCCCTCAGCCGGGTCCGGCGGGGCGTCGTCGCCGACCCAGGGGATGGCGGTGACGACGACCGCGTCGCACAGGTCGTCCTCGATGGCGGCTGCCAGGGCTTCGCGGAAGTCCTCCGGGGTGGCGGCTGTGGTGAGGTCGCGCGGCGGGAGCGGCCGGAGTCGCTCGGTCAGGCAGGCGTCGTAGGTGAGCAGACCGAGGGAATCGGAGTTGCCGAGGATCGCCACGCGCGGGCCGGCGGGCAGCGGCTGGCCGGCGAGCAACAGTCCCGCGTCGGCGAGTTCGGTGACCGTGTCGACACGGATCACTCCGGCCTGCCGGAAGAGGGCGGAGACGGTGGCATCCGGGATCCGGGTGGTGGGCACGGTGTGGCCGATCGGCGCGCTGCCGCTGTGCCGGGCCCCCTTGACGACCACGACCGGCTTCACCGCGGCGGTGCGCCGGGCGAGCCGGGTGAACTTCCGCGGGTTGCCGATGGATTCGAGGTACATCAGGGCGACCTCGGTGTCCGGGTCGTCGTACCAGTACTGCAGGAAGTCATTGCCGGAGACGTCGGCGCGGTTGCCCGCGGAGACGAAGGTGGAGATGCCGATGTGCCCGGCGCCGCGCCGGTGCAGCCCGGAGAGCAGCGCGATGCCGATCGCGCCGGACTGGGTGAACAGCCCGAGCCGGCCGGCGGGCGGCAACTCGGGCGAGAGCGAGGCGTTCAGCCGCACCGCGGGTGCGGTGTTGAGCAGGCCGAAGGCGTTCGGCCCGATGATCCGCATGCCGTACGAGCGGGCCTGCCGGACGAGTTCACGCTGCCGCTCGCGGCCCGGTGCGCCGCTCTCCGCGTAGCCGGAGGAGACCACGAGAAGACCCTGCACCCCGTGCTCGCCGCAGTCTCCGACGACGGCCGGCACATGCTCGGCGGGCACGGCGACGACGGCGAGGTCGACCGGCTCGGCGATCTCGCGGATGGAGCGGTGGGCCGGTACGCCCGCGCTGCCGAGCTCGGGCGAGGTCAGCTCCGTCATCCCCTCCGGGAAGGCGTTGTTGACCGCGTACGTACGGCCCGTGAAGCCTCCGTCGAGGAGGTTGCGCAGCAGGGTGCGGCCCACGCCGCCGGACCGGCGGCCGGTACCGATGACCGCGACGGATCCGGGGGCGAGCAGCCGTTTGACGGAGCGGGCCTCGGCGCGCTGCTCACGGCCGCGCTGGACGGCGAGCGAACGGGCGGTGGGTTCGAGGTCGAACTCGAGGCGGACGACACCGTCCTCGAAGCTGCGCTGCTGGGTGTAGCCGGCGTCCGTGAACACCTTGATCATCTTGCTGTTGGCGGGCAGCACCTCGGCGGCGAAGCGGCGGATACCGCGCTCCCGGGCGACGGCGCCGATGTGTTCGAGGAGCGCGGACGCCACCCCCCGGCCCTGGTGGGCGTCCTGGACGAGGAAGGCGACCTCGGCCTCGTCAGCAGGAGCGGAGGCCGACCTTCCGCTTTCGTCGATCCGGTCATACCGTACGGTGGCGATGAAGTCACCACCGACAGTTGCCGCGAGTCCGACCCGGTCGACGTAGTCGTGGTGGGTGAAGCGGTGCACGTCACGGTCGGAGAGCCGGGGGTACGGTGCGAAGAAGCGGTAGTACTTCGACTCGTCCGAGACCTGCTCGTAGAAGCTCACCAGGCGCTGGGCGTCGTCCGCGGTGATGGGCCGGATCTGGGCGGTGCCGCCGTCGCGCAGCACGACGTCGGCTTCCCAGTGGGTCGGGTACACATGCTCCGACGTCGTCCGCATGGGGCCCAGCCTACGGGCGCCCGGCCGGGATCAGCACTCCATGTGCCATGAGAGAGAGACTGACTGGGCATTGGTCTAGACAACGGCTACCATCTGGCAAGACCTGACACGACCCGAAGGGCAACACCATGGTTGAGCGCCGCGTCAACGTCGGCTGGGCCGAGGGCCTGCACGCCCGTCCCGCTTCGATCTTCGTCCGCGCAGCGACCGCCTCCGGCGTCCCCGTGACGGTCGCCAAGGGCGAGGGCAGCCCGGTCAACGCCGCCTCCATGCTCGCCGTACTCGGCCTGGGCGCCCAGGGCGGCGAGGAGATCGTTCTCGCCTCCGATGCCGATGGCGCGGAGATCGCCCTGGATCGTCTGGCGAAGCTGGTGGCCGAGGGCCTCGAGGACCTTCCGGAGACCGTCTAGAAATCGGGGGACCGCTTTTCCCTCAGGAGAGTGCGGTCGCCCGGTCGCCGATCCGGCGAATTCAACGCGGCGGGACCTCGGCGGACCATTCAGGTCCGCCGAGGTCCGCTTTTTGATTTTCCGCGCACCAGGAAGCGCGGGCAAGAATTCCCTTCTCGTTGTATACGGGATTCCTGTTAATTCCGGGCGCTCATTCTGTTGACGGATTGTTTCGAAGATCTCACATTCATCGGACGGCGCAGCCGGTAGGCGGCGGTCGAGCGCTCGGTGTGCAGGGTCATGAGCGCGCGGGCACGGTCCGCGTCACCGCGCGCCACCGCGTCCGCTATCGCCGCGTGCTCCTCCCAGGAGGCGGCCTCCCGGACCGTCGGATCCGCCGCGTAGACCCAGGTGATCTTGCGGCGGACCTGGGTGAGCAGAGCCGCGAGGCTGGGGCTGCCGGAGGCCTGGGCCAGGGTTTCGTGGAACCAGCCCCCCAATGACCGCAGATCCGCCAAGTGCCCCAGCCGGGCGCGCTCCTGGCCCAGCCGCACGAGCCCGCGCAACACCTTGAGGTGCGCTTCGGTACGGCGCTGTGCGGCGCGTGCCGCGCCCAGCGGCTCCAGCAGCGCGCGGATGTCGAGGAGATCCGCCGCCTCCTGCTCCGAAGGCTCGGCGACACACGCGCCCGCATGCCGGCGGGTGGTCACGAAGCCCTCGGACTCCAGGGTGCGCAGAGCCTCCCGGACCGGGACCCGGGAGACTCCGTAGCGGCGGGCGAGGACCTCCTCGGCCAGCCGGCTTCCGGGCGGATGCGCCCCGGAGACAATGTCCTCCCGGATGGCCTGGCATACCGCGTGCGCGGGAATCCGGCCCCTGGCCACCGCATCGCCGTTCACATTTCGCCCCCGCATGGCCGGACCTCCGCTTAATCCCCGTGAAACGCGTTCGATCACCGCTTGTTCTTGAACTCTATGGCAACAGGGCCGAATTTCCGATGAGGGCGGCCGGAACGAGGATATCTTTTGACCGAAGGCCGGTCAGATGCTGAGGCTGTGCGAGCGCAGATAGGCGACCGGGTCGATGTCCGAGCCGTACTCCGGAGAGGTACGGGCCTCGAAGTGCAGATGCGGGCCGGTGGTGTTGCCCGTGCTGCCCGAGAGACCGATCTGCTGCCCGGGGGTGACCGTCTCGCCGACGGAGACGCCGACGGACGACAGATGGCCGTACTGCGTGTAGGTGCCGTCCTTCATCTTGATGACGACGTTGTTGCCGTACGAGCCGCCCCAGCCGGCCTCGACGACGGTGCCCGAGCCCACGGCATGCACCGAGGTGCCCGAGCCGGCGTGAAAGTCGATACCGGTGTGGGTGCCGGAGGACCAGGCGCCGCCGGACGACTGGTACGGGGTGGAGAGGGAGCTGCCCTCGATCGGAAGAACGAAGGAGCCCAGCCGCTTGCGCTCCGCCTCGCGGGCGGCCCGGGCCTTGGCCGCGCGCTCCTCCTTGGCCTTCTCCTCGGCGGCGCGCCTGGCCTCGGCGGCCCGCTTCTTCGCCGCGGCTTCGGCCTTCGCCTCGGCGGCGGCCTTGTCGGCGGCGTCCTGCTGGGCCCGGGCCTGCTCGTCGACGGTCTTCGCGACCTTGTCTGCGGCGACGATCGCCTGGAGCAGGCCGGTCTCCGCGGCCGCGGGGGCGGGTGCGTCCGCGGGAGCGGCGAGCGCTGGGTTGGCGAGCGAGGCGACGACGCCGGTGGTGGCCAGCGTGGCTATGCCCGCGAAGTTCGCGCCGGAGCAGACGAGTCGGCTCGAGCGGCGGTGTTTCCCGGTGGCACGGGTGAACGCCATGGGGTGGCGAGCTCCTTTCCTTCCTTCTCGCCTACCGGGTTAGCTGACGGGTTCGGAGCAGGAAGGTCTCCTACGGGCCCCTCCGAGGAGGTGCCCGATTCACCCCAGGGACTGCTGCCCTCCCCCCGGAGGGGGCGAGGCGGGTGGGTCCCCGGCTCCCCAGGCTCGCGCCTCAGGGGACTCGGCGATGGCTGCTCCGGGGACCGCGGGTTGCGGGGTGTTCGGCCGGACAGTCGGACCGACGCTAAACGGGGCAACTTTCAATCGCCAAAGAAATCCGGGTGTTTGTAGCGGAGACCACAGAAGAACGGGCAGTCTCAGCAACAAAACGGGCAAACAGGAGTACCCCGGCGCCTCGTCAGGTGCCGGGGTACCTCTCTGTCCCGAAAAGGCCGGTCCGATCCGTACCGGTCCGTCCGTACCGGTCCGTCCGTACTGCCCTGGCCTGTCCGGCCGTTCGCCTCGGATCGGCGCGCGGTGTCCGGGTGCCATGCTGCCGGAGCACCTCCCGGACGTCCGGGTGCCGTGCAGCCGGAGCTGTCTCCCGGACGGAGCCCGGGAGACTCGCGCGCCCGGCGGGCAGGGCCGGACCGCCCTCAGGAGCAGGGCAGTTCGGGCGGCCGGCGGTGCGTCGGTCAGCCGCTGACCACCTTCACCTCGCCGATCCCGAGCGCCCTGACCGGCTCCTCGATCGCCGAGGCGTCCCCGACCAGTACCGTGACGAGACGGCCGCCCGGGAAGGCGCTGACGGCCGCCGCGGTCGCCTCGACGGTGCCCGTCTCGGCGAGCCGGGCGTACAGCTGCGCCTGGTAGTCGTCCGGCAGTTGCTGCTCGACCTGGTCGGCGAGCGTGCCCGCGACGGCGGCCGAGGTCTCGTACTTCAGCGGGGCGACGCCGACGAGGTTCTGCACGGCGACATCTCGCTCGGCGTCGGTCAGCCCCTCGGCCGCCAGGGTGCGCAGCACCGTCCAGGTGTCCTCCAGCGCCGGGCCGGTGGAAGCGGTGTCCACCGATCCGCTGATCGCGAGCAGCGAGGCCCCCGTGCCGTCCGGGGCCGAGCGCAGTACCTGGCCGAAGGCCCGCACGCCGTACGTGTAGCCCTTCTCCTCGCGCAGCACCCGGTCGAGCCGGGAGGTGAGGGTGCCGCCGAGGCAGTAGACGCCGAGCACCTGGGCGGGCCAGATCCGGTCGTGCCGGTCCGGGCCGATGCGGCCGATCAGCAGCTGCGTCTGCACGGCGCCCGGACGGTCCACGATCACGACGCGGCCGGTGTCGTCGGCGGTCACCGGCGGTACGGAGCGGGGCTTGGCGGTGCCGCCGGTCCAGGCACCCAGGCTGTCGGCCAGCACCGTGTCGAGGTCGATGCCGGTCAGGTCACCCACGACCACCGCGGTGGCGGTGGCGGGCCGTACGTGCGCCTCGTAGAAGGCCCGTACGGCCGCGGCGTCGACCCGCTCGACGGTCTCCTCGGTGCCCTGCCGGGGACGGGACATCCGGGCGTCCGCCGGGAAGAGCTCCTTGGACAGCTCCTTGGCGGCGCGGCGCGCCGGGTTGGCCTGCTCGTGCGGGATCTCGTCGAGGCGGTTGGCGACGAGCCGCTCGATCTCGCTGTCGGGGAACGCGGGCGCGCGCAGCGCGTCGGCGAGCAGCCCGAGAGCCTTGGGCAGCCGGGAGGCCGGCACCTCCAGGGAGACACGGACGCCGGAGTGATCGGCGTGCGCGTCGAGGGTGGCGCCGCAGCGCTCCAGCTCGGCGGCGAACTCCTCGGCGGTGTGCTTGTCCGTGCCCTCGGACAGCGCCCGCGCCATGATCGTGGCGACGCCGTCCAGGCCCGCGGGCTCGGCGTCGAGGGGCGCGTCGAGGTTGACCTCGACGGCCACGACCTGCTGGCCGGGGCGGTGACAGTGCAGCACGGTCAGGCCGTTGGGCAGGGTGCCGCGCTCGGGGGCGGGGAACGCCCAGGGCCTGGCGGTCCCGCCCTGCGGCTGCGGGTGGAACTTCATCGTCGAACCGGTCGTGCCGGCGGCGGTGGCGTCGGTCACTGCGCCGCCTCCTCTTCTTCCTCGTTGGCGTCGGCGTCGGCCTCGGCGGGCTGGGTCGGCTCGTAGACGAGGACCGCGCGGTTGTCCGGGCGCAGCCGGGCGGCGGCCGCGGCCTGCACCTCCTCGGCGGTGATGTCCAGGACCCGCTGGACGGCGGTCAGCGCCAGCTGCGGGTCGCCGAACAGCACCGCGTACCTGCACAGCTGGTCGGCGCGGCCGCCGACGGTCGCGAGCTGGTCCAGCCACTCGCGCTCCAACTGCGCCTGGGCGCGCTCCATCTCCTCCGGCGTCGGCCCCTCCTCGGCGAAGCGGGCCAGCTCCTCGTCGACAGCTGCCTCGATCGCCGGGACCTCGACGCCGCCGGAGGTCTTCACATCCAGCCAGCCGAGCGACGGCGCACCGGCGAGCCGGAGCAGACCGAAGCCGGCGGCGACAGCCGTACGGTCGTGGCGCACCAGCCGGTTGTGGAGGCGGGAGGACTCGCCGCCGCCGAGGACGGTGAGGGCCAGGTCGGCGGCGTCGGCCTCGCGGGTGCCGTCGTGCGGGAGCCGGTAGGCGGCCATCAGTGCGCGGGCCGGTACCTCCTCCTCGACGACCTCGCGCAACTGCTCGCCGATCACGTCGGGAAGCGTGCCGTCGCGCGGCGGCTGCTTGCCGTCGTGGCCGGGGATGGTGCCGAAGTACTTCTCGATCCAGACGAGGGTCTGCGCGGGGTCGATGTCCCCGACGACCGACAGCACCGCGTTGTTGGGCGCGTAGTACGTACGGAAGAAGTTCTGCGCGTCCTCCAGGGAGGCGGCGTCCAGATCGGCCATCGACCCGATCGGGGTGTGGTGGTACGGATGACCCTCCGGGTAGGCCATCGCGACGAGCTTCTCGAAGGCTGTGCCGTAGGGGACGTTGTCGTAGCGCTGCCGGCGCTCGTTCTTGACGACGTCCCGCTGGTTCTCCATGCCCTCGTCGTCGAGCGAGGACAGCAGGCTGCCCATCCGGTCGGCCTCGAGCCAGAGCGCGAGCTCCAGCTGGTGGGCGGGCATGGTCTCGAAGTAGTTGGTGCGCTCGAAACTGGTGGTGCCGTTGAGGGAGCCGCCTGCGCCCTGCACCAGCTCGAAGTGGCCGTTGCCCTTCACCTGTGCGGAGCCCTGGAACATCAGGTGCTCGAAGAGGTGAGCCAGACCGGTACGGCCCTTGACCTCGTGGCGCGAGCCGACGTCGTACCAGAGGCAGACCGCCGCGACCGGGGTCAGGTGGTCCTCGGAGAGCACCACTCGGAGGCCATTGGCCAGGCGGTGCTCGATCGCTGTCAGGCCGCCGGAACCGGCCTGTTGCGTGGCCGTGTGACCCATCGGCATGTACGTCCCTTCGATCGCGGGGTGACTCACTGCGTGAACAGTCCTGCCACTGTATGCAAGCACGCTGACACCTGACGAAGTTCCCCTACCACGGAGCGGCTACGCTCCGTGGCCCAGGGCGCCGTGGGCCGTACGTCCGAGCGCCGTTCCGCAGCGAGAAACGGACGGGCGCGGCAGCGCTTGGCCGGGTCGTGGATCGGGCTGTCAGCGGCTGGGTCCACAATGGTGCGCGTCAGACCCTCCCTCCTGTCGCCGCCTTCTGCGCAGGAGGGGCCCCTACCCCGCTCAGGCAGTTCTAAGGAGCAGCAGCCCCGATGGCCCGCCGCAGTACGAAGACCCCGCCGCCGGAAGACTTCGAGGAGCGCATCCTCGACATCGACGTCGTGGACGAGATGCAGGGCTCCTTCCTGGAGTACGCCTACTCGGTCATCTACTCCCGCGCGCTGCCCGACGCCCGCGACGGCATGAAGCCGGTGCACCGCCGCATCGTCTACCAGATGAACGAGATGGGGCTGCGCCCGGACCGCGGCTATGTGAAGTGTGCCCGCGTCGTCGGCGAGGTCATGGGCAAGCTGCACCCGCACGGCGACGCCTCGATCTACGACGCGCTGGTGCGCATGGCCCAGCCCTTCTCGATGCGGCTGCCGCTGGTCGACGGGCACGGCAACTTCGGCTCGCTGGGCAATGACGACCCCCCTGCCGCGATGCGGTACACCGAGTGCCGGATGGCCTCGGCGACCTCCCTGATGACGGAGTCGATCGACGAGGACACGGTCGACTTCACGCCGAACTACGACGGCCAGGAGCGCGAGCCGGTGGCGCTGCCGGCCGCGTATCCCAACCTGTTGGTCAACGGCGCGTCCGGGATCGCGGTCGGCATGGCGACGAACATGCCGCCGCACAATCTGGGCGAGGTGATCGCGGCCGCCCGGCATCTGATCAGGCATCCCGGCGCGGACCTCGAGACGCTGATGCGGCATGTGCCGGGCCCGGACCTGCCGACGGGCGGGCGGATCGTGGGGCTGAGCGGGATCCGGGACGCGTACGAGACGGGGCGCGGCAGCTTCAAGATCCGCGCGACGGTGTCGGTGGAGGACGTCACGGCCCGCCGCAAGGGCCTGGTGGTGACCGAACTGCCGTTCACCGTGGGCCCGGAGAAGGTGATCTCCAAGATCAAGGACCTGGTCGGCGCGAAGAAGATCCAGGGCATCGCGGACGTCAAGGACCTCACCGACCGTATGCACGGACTGCGGTTGGTGATCGAGATCAAGAACGGCTTCCACCCCGAGGCAGTTCTGGAACAGCTCTACAAGCTGACGCCGATGGAGGAGTCCTTCGGGATCAACAACGTCGCGCTGGTCGACGGCCAGCCGCTGACGCTGGGCCTGAAGGAGCTGCTGGAGGTCTATCTGGACCACCGCTTCGATGTGGTCCGGCGGCGCAGCGAGTTCCGGCGCGGCAAGCGTCGTGACCGGCTTCACCTGGTCGAGGGCCTGCTCATCGCCCTGATCGACATCGACGAGGTCATCAGGATCATCCGGTCGAGTGACAACTCGGCGGAGGCGAAGGAGGGCCTGATGGCCCGCTTCTCGCTGAGCGAGATCCAGACCCAGTACATTCTGGACACCCCGCTGCGCCGGCTGACCAAGTTCGACCGGCTGGAGCTGGAGTCGGAGCGCGACAGGCTGGGCACCGAGATCGAGGAGCTGACCCGGATCCTGGAGTCGGACGCGGAGCTGCGCAAGCTGGTGTCGGGCGAGCTCGCCCAGGTGGCGAAGAAGTTCGCCACCGACCGGCGCACCGTGCTGCTGGAGTCCGCGGGCGCGTCGGTCGCGACCGTGCCGCTGCAGGTGGCGGACGACCCGTGCCGGGTTCTGCTCTCCTCGACCGGGCTGCTGGCCCGTACGGCGAACGGCGGCCCGCTGGGCGACGGTCCGGGGAAGCGCGTCAAGCACGACGCGATCGTCTCGGCGGTCCCGGCGACGGCCCGGGGCGATCTGGGGGCGGTGACGTCGGCAGGGCGGCTGCTGCGGCTCTCCGTGATCGATCTGCCCGTTCTGCCGGAGACGGCCACGGCGCCGAATCTGGCGGGTGGCGCGCCGGTCGCGGAGTTCCTGTCCCTGGAGGCGGACGAGACGCTCGTCTGCCTGACCACTCTGGACGAGTCCTCGCCGGGCCTCGCGCTCGGCACCGCGCAGGGCGTCATCAAGCGTGTGGTGCCCGACTACCCCGCCCACAAGGACGAGTTGGAGGTCATCTCCCTCAGGGAAGGTGACCGGGTCGTGGGTGGCGTCGAGTTGCGTACGGGCGAGGAGGACCTGGTCTTCATCACCGATGACGCCCAGCTGCTGCGCTACCAGGCGGGGCAGGTTCGGCCGCAGGGCCGCGCGGCCGGCGGTATGGCGGGCATCAAGCTCGCCGCCGATGCGAAGGTGATCTTCTTCGGCGTGGTGGACCCGGCGTCGGACGCCGTGGTGTTCACGGTCGCCGGTTCGCAGGGAACCCTCGACGGCACGTCGCAGGGCACGGCCAAGGTGACCCCGTTCGACCAGTACCCCCGCAAGGGAAGGGCGACGGGCGGTGTGCGCTGCCAGCGCTTCCTGAAGGGCGAGGACTGTCTGGTCCTCGCCTGGGCGGGTGCCACTCCGGCCCACGCCGCGACCGCGAACGGCATCCCGGCGGAGCTGCCCGAGGTGGATCCCCGACGCGACGGGTCGGGCGTACCGCTGGCCGGACCGGTGTCGGTGGTGGCCGGAAGCATCTGACCGGGACAGTACGAGGAGGGGCGCGGCCGCCGTGGGGCGCCGCGCCCCCCTCGTTCGTCCAGGGCGGACACACCCCGGCGCAGGTCGGCGGACCCGCAGGAACCCCTCAGGCGGAAAGTGGCGCCTCCTGTGACCGTAGGCGCAGCCCGGACGATCAACTTGCCGCCCCACGCGGGATGGGGCCTTCACCGCGTGGACGGAAGCGCGCCGCACGGCCGACCCGGCCGGATCGAGGCTGAAGCTGCTCAGGGCGTGGGAGGCTTCGGCGGTGACGACGGTGGGTGCGCTCGGCAACCGCCGCAGCTCGCCCCGTCGGGGGCCTCCCTCGTGCGTGAAAGCCGCCGGGCTCGTGATACCGGGCCGGTGGCAGCGAATCGCCCTCGTTCACGCCCGTGCCTCCGCCGCGACCGCTGCCGTGAGGCCCGCGCGCCGGTCGAATCACCACAGGTTAGGCTCACCTCCGTGAGCACCTGCGCGACCGCCTCGCGGGAGCTGGCCGAGCCGCTGTCCGGCACTTCGGCCACCGCCCGGACCTGGCTGCTGATCGAACAGCCCGGCCCCTGGGGCGCCAAGGCCCTCGCCTCCAGCCATCTCGACCCGGCCGTCGGCCGCGCCCTGGAGCGGGCGGCCGACGGCACCGGCGTACGCGTCGCGCTCATCCGGCGGCCCGGGCGGCACGCGGACTGCCACAGCCCTTCCCTGCGCCGGGTCTACGCCGCGCACACCCTCCCCGGCCGGTCCTGGATCCGTACGGCAGAGCTCCCCTTCGGCGACCCCGAGGTCTACGGCACCGGACCGCAGCGGCTCCTCGCGCTGGATTTCGCGGCACTGGGCGCGGGCGAGCACGGCGGGCTGTGGACGGCGTACGACGGCGACCCGCTCGCCCTCGTGTGCACCAACGGCAAGCGCGACCGCTGCTGCGCGCTGCTCGGCCGCCCGCTCGCGGCGGAACTCGCGGCCGGCCTGGGCAGTGACGTCTGGGAGGTCACCCACATCGGCGGCCACCGCTTCGCCCCCACCGTCCTCGTACTCCCCCACGGCTACGCCTACGGCCGCGCAGCCGCCCCCGCCGTCAAGGGCGTCCTGGAGGCAGCCCGCACCGGCAGGGTCATCACCGCAGGCTCGCGCGGCCGCTCGGCCTGGGACCGGCCCGGCCAGGCAGCCGACCTCGCGGTCCGGGAGCTGACCGGCGAGGTCCGGGCCGAGGCTCTCGACGTCGTACGGACCGAGCCCCTGGACGCCGTACGGGCCGGGGGCAAGGCCCACGCCTGGACCGTCACCGTCGCCCACACCGATGGCCGCAGCTGGCACGTGGAGGTCGCGCAGGGAGCGGCCGAGCCGCCCCGCCCGGAGAGCTGCGGCGCAGCCCTCGGCTCACCCGCGCTCATGGAGATCCTGGCCGTCCACGAAGCGGTCGGCAGCGCGTTCTGACGCGCCTCTGTTGCGCGCTTTTCGCTCGCGCTACAACGGCGGAAGCACGCTCGCGCCGCACCGGCGGCAGCGCGACGGAATTCGGGTTGCCGCGCCCGCGCCCTTACGCTTCGTTCAAATGAGCGAATCGGAACAGGGTGCTCCGACCCGGGGCGGCGAGTGGCGGGACGGAGGCGGACGGATGCGCATCGGATGGCCCCGCCGTGTCTTCTCCCAGGTGCTGCTGATGCAGCTCGCCATCGCCGCAGGCGTCACCGCGCTGGCCACCGGCCTTTTCCTGGCGCCACTCAGCGACCAGCTCGACGACCAGGCGATGCGCCGCGCTCTCGCGATCGCGCAGACCACCGCGGCACGGTCGGGCCTCGCGGACGAGATCAAGGCGTCCCCGCCCTCCCCCGCAGGTCCCGTCCAGGCCGCGGCGGAGGGCATCCGCCGGTCCACCGGTGCCGAATACGTCGTGATCATGGATGGCCACGGAGTCCGCTGGTCGCACACCTCGCCGCGAGAGATCGGCCGGCATGTCTCCACCGACCCCAGCGAGGCACTCGCGGGCCGTGAGGTCATGCAGATCGACGACGGCACCCTCGGGCGCTCGGCCCGCGGCAAGGTGCCGCTGCGCGACGACGACGGGAAGGTCGTCGGCGCGGTCTCCGTCGGCATCGCCTACGAGAGCGTGCGCGACCGGCTCGTCTCGGCCGTACCGGGGCTGCTCGCCTACGCGGGGGGCGCGCTCGCCGTCGGTGCCCTCGCCGCGTACATCGTCTCCCGCAGACTGCAACGCCGCACCCACGACCTGGCCTTCTCCGACATCTCCGCGCTGCTCGCCGAGCGCGAGGCGATGCTCCACGGCATCCGCGAAGGCGTGGTCGCGCTCGATGCCCGCGGCAGGATCCGGCTGATCAACGACGAGGCGCAGCGGCTCCTCGGCCTGGGCCCCGCGGACACCGGACGGCCGCTGGACGACGCCCTGGGAGCGGGCCGTACGACGGATGTGCTGGCCGGTCGGGTGACCGGGGACGATCTACTGACCGTCAGCGGAAACCGGGTGCTGATCACCAACCGGATGCCGACCGATGACGGCGGAGCCGTGGCCACCCTGCGCGACCGCACCGAGCTGGAGCGGCTCGGGCGGGAGTTGGACGGCACGCGCGGGCTGATCGATGCGCTCCGCGCCCAGGACCATGAGCACGCCAACCGGTTGCACACCCTGCTCGGGCTGCTCGAACTCGGGCTGCACGAGGAAGCGGTGGAGTTCATCACCGAGGTCGTCGGGGTGCACCGGGCGACGGCGGAGCAGGTGGCGGAGCGGGTACAGGACCCGCTGCTGGCCGCCCTGATGGTGGGCAAGGCCACGGTGGCGGCGGAACGTGGCGTTGCGCTGCGGTTCAGCGCGGACACCCTGCTGCCGGACCGGGTGGTGGACCCTCGCGGGCTGGTCACGGTGGTGGGGAATCTCGTCGACAACGCGCTGGACGCTGCCGCGGGTACGCCGCAGTCGCATGTCGAGGTGTCCATCAGGGCCGAGGGGCGTACAGCGGTGCTGCGGGTCGGCGACTCGGGACCCGGAGTCCCGCCGGAACGCCGGGAACTGATCTTCACCGAGGGCTGGTCCACCAAGGATCCGCCCGCCCACGGCCGGCGCGGCATCGGGCTCGCCCTGGTGCGCCGGCTGGCCGAGCGACAGGGTGGCAGTGTCCGGGCCGGCTCCCGGGAGGGCGGCGGAGCCGAGTTCACCGTCGTCCTGCCGGAAGCCCTGACGGATGTCCTGGCCGAGGACCGGACCGGAGCCGCGGTCACGGCTGCGGGAGAGAAGCGATGATCGACGTACTGGTGGTGGACGACGACGTCCGGGTCGCCGAGATCAACGCGGCGTACGTCGCGCGGGTCCCCGGCTTCCGGGTCACGGGCACGGCGTTCTCCGCCGGCGAGGCGCTCGCCTTCCTGGAGCAGCACGAGGTCGAACTCGTGCTGCTGGACCACTACCTCCCCGACGAGACCGGACTGGCCCTGGTCCAGCGGCTGCGGCAGCTCGGCCACCACACCGACGTGATCATGGTGACGGCGGCGCGGGACATCGCGACGGTGCAGGCAGCGATGCGCCACGGCGCCCTGCAGTACCTCGTCAAGCCCTTCACCTTCGCCGGGCTCCGCGCCAAACTCGACGGCTACGCGGCTCTGCGCCGCGCGCTCGGCGGCGGAGGCGAGGCCGAACAGGACCAAGTGGACCGGATCTTCGGCGCGCTGGGCGGAGCGTCGGCCGGGCCGGCGGAGCTGCCCAAGGGCCACTCCGCGCTCACCGCCGATCTGGTACGCGAGGTGCTGCGCGGGGCGGACGGCCCGCTGTCCGCGCAGGAAGTGGCCGAGCGGTCGGGGCTCAGCCGGCAGACCGCACAGCGCTATCTGAAACTGCTGGAGCGGGCGGGACGGGTCCGGATGAGCCTGAAATACGGCGAAACAGGCCGTCCCGAGCACCGCTACGCCTGGAACCGCCTCTGAGCCCGTACAGGGTCCGTGAGTCCGCTACGGGTGCCGTGAGAGCGGAACGGGGCCGTGAACCCGGTACGGGCCCCGTGAACCCGGTACGAGGTTCTCCCACCGTGCTCAGACAGCTCCCGCGCCAGTGAGCGCCCGGACCTCCGTCTCGGCGTGCTTGGCCCGGTCGGGGGCCTCGGGTGAGGTGACGGTGCCGAGCCACCCCGCGAGGAAGCCCAGCGGGATGGAGACCAGCCCGGGGTTCTGCAGCGGGAAGAGATGGAAGTCCACGCCCGGGAACATCGACTCCGGTGTGCCGGAGACCACGGGCGAGAGCAGCACCAGCAGGACCGAGGGCACCAGTCCCCCGTAGACCGCCCAGATGGCACCGCGGGTGGTGAAGCGGCTCCAGAAGAGGGCATAGAGCAGCGCGGGGAGGTTTGCGGAGGCGGCCACGGCAAAGGCGAGGCCGACCAGGAACGCCACGTTGAGGTCCTGGGCGAGCAGACCGAGACCGATCGCCACGGCGCCGATTCCCACGGCGGCGGTTCTCGCGACCGCGACCTCGCTGCGCTGTTTCGCGCGGCGGCGGCGCAGCGAGGCATACAGGTCGTGGGCGACGGATGCGGACGACGCCAGAGTGATGCCCGCGACCACCGCGAGGATCGTCGCGAAGGCGACGGCGGCGACCACCGCGAAGAGCACCGCTCCGCCGGTGGACCCCGCACCACCGCCGAGGTCGAGGGCCAGCAGAGGAACGGCGGTGTTGCCCGCCGGGTTGGCGGAGCGTACGGCGTCGGTGCCGACGACCGCGGCGGCGCCGAAGCCGAGCACGATCGTCATGAGGTAGAAGCTGCCGATCAGCCCGATCGACCAGACGACCGAGCGCCGGGCGGCGCGGGCGGTCGGCACCGTGTAGAAGCGGGAGAGGATGTGCGGCAGCCCGGCGGTGCCGAGGACGAGCGCGAGGCCGAGGCTGATGAAGTCCAGCCGGGCGGTCCAGTCGCCGCCGTACTTGAGCCCGGGCGCCAGGAAGTCCCGGCCGTGGCCGCTGCGGTCCGCGGCGGTGGTGAGCAGAGCGCCGAGATCTCCGTGGAAGCGCACCAGCACGAAGGCGGTGAGGGCGATGGCACCGCCCATCAGCAGCACCGCTTTGACGATCTGGATCCAGGTGGTGGCCCGCATGCCGCCGAAGGCGACATAGACGACCATCAACGCGCCGACGCCGACCACCGTCCAGGTACGGGCCTGCGGGCCGGAGCCGCCGAGCAGCAGCGCGACCAGACTGCCTGCGCCCACCATCTGGGCGACGAGGTAGAGCACGGAGACGGTCACCGAGGATGTCCCCGCGGCCATACGTACGGGACGCTCCCGCATCCGGGCGGCCACGACGTCGGCGAGGGTGAACCGGCCGCAGTTTCGGACGAGTTCGGCGACGAGGAGCAGAACCACCAGCCAGGCGACGAGAAATCCAACGGAGTAGAGCATTCCGTCGTAGCCGAAGAGCGCGATCAGCCCGGAAATGCCGAGGAACGAGGCTGCGGACATGTAGTCGCCGGCGATGGCGAAACCGTTCTCCAGGGGAGAGAACAGTCGTCCGCCGGTGTAGAACTCCTCCGCCGAGGCCTGCCGCTTGCGGCTCACCCAAGTGGTGATCGCCAGCGTCGCGGCGATGAACAGGCTGAACAGTACGAGCGCCAGGGTGTGTTGCTGCGTCGTCATGGTCTGGGTGCTCAACGCTCCTGCTCCCGGCTCGGCTCCTGCCGTCTGTTCTGCTCGAAGACGATCCACCGAAGGTCGAGCGCCGGCCGGTCCCGCCGCAGCCGGGCATGACGCGCGTAGGCATAGGTGAGCAGGAAGGTGGTGGCGAACTGGGCGAGCCCCGCCACCATGGCGACGTTCAGCGCACCGGACACCGGCCGGGCCATCAGTCCCGGGGCGGCGGTGGCGGCGATGACATAGGCGAAGTACCAGACGAGAAAGATGATGCTGGCAGGCAGGACGAAGCGGCGGTAGCGGCTGCGCACCTCCCGGAAAGCGGCGCTGCGGTGCACCTCCAGGTAGACCTCGGCGGCGGACGGCGAGCCGGCCGCACCGGCACCGGTAACGCGGTCGCCGGCGGCCGCGGCCGACCCCGGCCACGGCCCTGACGAAGGATCCGGCGCGGGAACATGAACATCCGGCGGGGGAACCCGGACACCGGGCGCCGCGCTCTCACCGGCGGATGCCTCCCAGCCCGAAGCGATCACGTCGTACCAGGGATCGTCGAGCCGGATCGTTCCGTCGTCACGCGCGTCGTGCTTCTCCACCCGAACTCTCCTTGTTCCGCGGCCCCATTGGCCGCGCATCCCAAGGATGGACAGAGCAGGAAGATCCGGGACTCTTCTACCGGGACGTTCACCCCATCAGGTGACGGATGTCCCGGAGGTTCCGGTTCCTCCCTCTCTATGGGGAGAAACCGGACACTCTCATGCGTCGATACGCGAGCGGTCCAGGGTCGCGGCGGAGCTGGTGATGAACTCCTTGCGCGGCGCGACCTCGTTGCCCATCAGCAGGTCGAAGACCTGCTCCGCGGACTCCAGATCACCGATGTTGATCCGCCGCAGCGTCCGGTGCCGCGGGTCCATGGTGGTCTCCGCCAGCTGGTCGGCGTCCATCTCGCCAAGGCCCTTGTACCGCTGGATCGACTCCTTGAACTTGATCCCCTTGCGCTGGAACTCCAACAGGGTGGACCGCAGTTCGCTGTCCGAGTACGTGTAGACGTACTTCTCCTGCCCCTTCTTCGGGTGCGTGAGCTCGATCCGGTGCAGCGGCGGCACGGCGGCGAAGACCCGGCCTGCCTCGACCATCGGCCGCATATAGCGCTGGAAGAGGGTCAGCAGCAGACAGCGGATGTGCGCCCCGTCCACATCGGCGTCGACCAGCAGCACGATCTTGCCGTAGCGCGCCTGGTCGATGTCGAACGTCCGGCCCGACCCGGCCCCTATGACCTGGATGATCGCTCCGCACTCGGTGTTCTTGAGCATGTCCGAGATGGACGACTTCTGAACGTTGAGGATCTTTCCGCGGATCGGCAGCAGCGCCTGGAACTCGGAATTCCTGGCCAGTTTCGCGGTACCGAGCGCCGAATCCCCCTCCACGATGAAGAGCTCGCTGCGGTCGACGTCGTCGCTCCGGCAGTCCGCCAGCTTCGCCGGCAGCGAGGAGGACTCCAACGCCGTCTTCCGCCGCTGCGCCTCCTTGTGCTGCCGCGCCGCGATCCGGGTACGGGCCGCCGCCACGACCTTCTCGAGCACCGCCCGGGACTGCTGCTTGGTGTCGCGCTTCGTCGAGGTCAGATACGCCTTGAGCTCCTTGGCCACGACGCCGGCGACGATCCGGGAGGCGGCGGACGTGCCGAGCACCTCCTTGGTCTGCCCCTCGAACTGCGGCTCGGCCAGCCGTACTGTCACGACCGCCGTGAGGCCCTCCATCGCGTCGTCCTTGACGACGTCGTCCTCGGCGACGCGCAGCAGCTTGGCCTGGCGCAGCGCCTCGTTCACCGTCCTGGTGATCGAGCGTTCGAAGCCGGAGACGTGGGTGCCGCCCTTGGGCGTCGCGATGATGTTGACGAACGACTTGATCGTGGTGTCGTAACCGGTGCCCCAGCGCAGGGCGATGTCCACGCCGAGCTCACGCGTCACCTCGGTCGGCGTCATGTGACCGCGGTCGTCCAGGACCGGCACGGTCTCCTTGAACGTGCCCTGGCCGCTGAGCCGGAGCACATCGCATACGGCCTTGTCCTGGGCGAGGTACTCGCAGAATTCGCTGATCCCGCCGTCGAAGCGGAAGGTCTCCTCGACCGGCGGCTGCTCTCCGCCGTCCTGCCCGTCGGGCGACCGCTCGTCGCGCACGACGATGGTCAGCCCGGGCACCAGGAACGCGGTCTGCCGGGCGCGCGCGTGCAGCCTCTCCAGCGAGAGCTTGGCGTCCTTGAGGAAGATCTGGCGGTCCGCCCAGTAGCGGACCCGGGTACCGGTCCTGGCCTTCGGCACCTTCTTGCCCTTGAGCAGCCCGCTCGAGGGGTCGAACGGCGCGTCAGGGCCCGACTCGGTGAAGATCCCCGGGACGCCCCGGCGGAAGCTGATGGCGTGCGTATGCCCCCCGCGGTCGACCTCGACGTCCAGACGCGCGGACAGGGCGTTGACGACGGATGCGCCGACCCCGTGCAGACCGCCGGAGGCCGCGTACGAGCCACCCCCGAACTTGCCGCCCGCGTGCAGCTTGGTCATCACGACCTCGATGCCCGAGAGGCCGGTCTTGGGCTCGACGTCGACCGGGATGCCCCGGCCGTTGTCCCGGACCTCGACCGAGCCGTCGTCGTGGAGCACGACCTCGATCCGGTCGCAGTGACCGCCGAGCGCCTCGTCGACCGAGTTGTCGATGATCTCCCAGAGGCAGTGCAGAAGGCCGCGGCTGTCGGTCGAGCCGATATACATGCCCGGCCGCTTGCGCACGGCCTCCAGCCCCTCGAGGACGAGCAGATGCCGCGCGGTGTAATTGGAACCGTCTCGGTCTGCTCCCGTCAGCAGCGCAGTGGACGGCACGGACGTCTCGGCGGTCACGCGGTTCGCTCCTCGCTGAATTCCTGGCTGGCCCGGGTACGGGCTCAGTGGCGGCTGGGTCGCCCGTCAGAGGGTACCGAGGCCTGGTAGAGCCTTTGTGCCGCCACCCTTGAGAATGTGCATGCTAGCCCAGTTTCGATAATACGTTCGATACCTCGTTGGGATGACGCGTACATCACGTTCCCTTCCAGGCATGAACCATTTAGGCTCCGGGCACGTCCTCATGAACAAACCGGCAACCCAGCCGGCGGGACAAACCCTGACATGTGCGATGAATACATAAGCCGATGCCATACGGCTCATTCGCCGCCACACCGGCAGCATCCGATCGAGTCGGAAGGAAGTTTCGAGGAAAAGGCCGAAGCGGGAACGTTTTCGGCCTGGTTGGATGTTGACCCTGGTACGACAGCTCGTCGAGCTAGAGAAGAGGCGACGTGACTACTGTTCTGACCCCCGCGACCCCGCTGACGGCCGCTGACCGATGCGACCGTTGCGGCGCCCAGGCCTACCTGCGCGTCGTCCTGACGAGCGGCGGAGAACTGCTCTTCTGCGCCCACCACGGTCGCAAGTTCGAGCCGGAACTCAAGAAGATCGCCGCGGAAATACAGGACGAGACGGAGCGCCTCACCACCGTTCCGGCCTCTGCATCCGAGGACGACCGCTGACACATCGCATCGACGGCGAGCGAGTGCCGGCCCCGGGCCGGCCAATGGGCGGCCACCCCCTTGCGGGGGTGACCGCCCACTCTCGTCGCGCGGCGCACCGGCCCTGTACGGGCCCGCGCCGCCGGCATCACGGCTGCGCGGCGACCAGCCCCGCCACTGCCGAGATCCTCGTATAGACACCCGGGCTGCCCGCCTGCCCGCACCCACTGCCCCACGACACCAGCCCGATCAGTCGGCCATTGGCCACCAGAGGGCCTCCACTGTCCCCCTGACAGGCGTCGCGGCCGCCCAGGGCCACTCCCGCGCACACCATGGACTCCGCCTCGTAGCGGCCGTCCAGAGTGCCCGGATAGGCCCGTGAGCAGACCGCGTCGTCGAGCACCTGCACCTGGGCGGCGTGCAGCCGCGTCGCGTACGTACCCATGCCCGTGGTGTCACCCCAGCCGTAGACCGAGGCGGGTGTGCCCGCCTTGTAGGACTCGTCGCCCGTCAGGGCCATGGGAAGGACATGGCTCGCCGGCAGCGCCTTCTCCAGACTGAGCACCGCGATGTCGCCGGCGTTGGTCGCCGTGTTGTAGGACGGATTGACCCAGACCTCCCCCACGGGGATCTCCTCGCCCTCCGTCGTGCGCAGATCGTCCCGCCCGGCAATGACCTTGAGATCCCGCACGGCGCTCCGCTCCGCACCGAGGACTTCCTGGCTCATGCAGTGCGCCGCTGTGACGACCTTCGTCGGCCCCACCACGACCGCCCCGCAGAACTGCCCCGATCTGCTGTCGCCGAACTCCTGTCGGCTCGCCAGCCCCACAGCCCAGGGGGTCTTGGCCACCGGTACCTGCTGTCCCCCTATGATCACGCCGTCCGCGACGGCGGGAACGGGCGCCGCGAGCGGCAGCGCCACGGCGGCCGACGTCAGCGCCAGCGCGCCGATGAGTACTCGGGAGATGGGTCGCATGGAAGACTCCTCACTCTGTGGCGCGTTGCGCACACCCAGAGTGACCCAAATGGTTGCCGTACGCACCCGGACGGACGCATCCAGCAAAAACGGCCGACCCGGAATCCGAGGGGGATTACGGGGGGGGCCGTGGGTCTGTCCAGCGCGGTTACCGAAAAGTCGGGGTAGTAGCGCCGCTCGGGAGAGGGGCGGGTAGGGACAG
>NZ_JBEXKU010000078.1:0-34194 GCF_040609575.1 Streptomyces sp. NPDC004647
TACCAGACCTTTTCTTCACACCGTTTCCGGTCCGAATTCGTTTCTGGTGGCCGTTGGAAGGCCTTTTGCCTTTCGGCTTCCCCGACTTTATCAGACTCGTTCGGCCGACTTGATCGGCTTGACGTTCCCGATGACTTTTCGGAGACGCTCCCCCGGAATTGGAATTCCGAGTGGAGCGGAGTGGATTCTATGTCCCTGCGGTCGAACCTGTCCAGTTCGTCGCAACCAGTCGAATCTACCTCCCTGCTCCACCCATGTCAACGGGTGTCGCGGGGCGAAGTGGACAGTAGCAGGTCGGAGTCGTCCGACGCACATCACGCCGCGATGGGGAGCTCCGCGCTGCGGTCCGCCGCTTCCACATCGCCGGTCTCCCCCGCGCGGGCGGCACGGCGGCCCAGGACGTAGACGTACAGCAGGAACACCACTTCAGCTACGACACCGATGGTGATCCTGGCCCAGGGCGGGAGGCCGGAGGGGGTTACGAACCCCTCGATCGCGCCCGACACGAAGAGCACCACGGCCAGCCCTATGGCCATGCCGATCGCCGCCCGCCCTTCCTGGGCGAGGGCGGCACGACGGGGGCGCGGGCCCGGATCGATCACGGTCCAGCCGAGACGGAGGCCGGTGCCGGCGGCGACGAATACCGCGGTGAGTTCCAGGAGGCCGTGCGGCAGGATCAGGCCGAGGAAGGTATCGAGCCGGCCCACGGAGGACATCAGGCCCAGCCCGACTCCGAGGTTGAGCATGTTCTGGAAGATCACCCACAGGACCGGGAGCCCGAGGAAGGCGCCGAGGACCAGGCAGACCGCGGCGACCTGGGCGTTGTTCGTCCAGACCTGGGCGGCGAAGGACGCGGCGGCGTGGCTCGAGTAGTACGTCTCGTACTCTCCGCCGGGGCGGGTGAGCCGGCGCAGCTCCTCAGGGGCGGCGATCGACGACTGGACCTCCGGGTGCGTACTGATCCACCAGCCGATCAGGACGGCGAGCGCTGTGGAGACAAGGGCGGTCGAGACCCACCATCGGCGTGTCCGGTACAGCGCGGCGGGGAAACCCGACGAGAGGAACCGGATGGCGTCCCGCCAGCTCGCCTTGCGGGCGCCTGTCACGGCGCTGCGGGCTCGCGCCACGAGCTGGGTGAGCCGGCCGGTCAGCTGCGGGTCGGGGGCACTGGACTGGATCAGCGAGAGATGGGTGGCGGTGTGCTGGTAGAGGGCGACGAGTTCGTCGGCTTCCGCGCCTGTCAGCCGGCGCCGGCGGCGCAGCAACGTGTCCAGACGGTCCCATTCGGCTCGGTGGGCGGCGACGAACACGTCGAGGTCCATGGGCTGCTCCTCGCAGGCATCGGCGTCATGCGTACGTACTGCGTAGGTGGTTCGGGCCGTACGGATGCGGACTCAGCTTGGCAGACGGGGGACGGTCGACGGCAGACTGGTCGTACGGGCGTACGGGGCCGGCGTGCCGAGCCCCCGAAGAGGGAGGACACCGCACGTGAGCGAGCTGGTGACAGGTGAGGCGGTCGTACTGGGGCTGCGGCACGCGAAGTTTCCGAGCCGCGCCCTGGCCGTCTTCATCGACCTGCTGGTGATCTGGGCCGTCTACATCGCGGTGTCGTTGGCGCTGATCGCCGGCACTGCGTCTCTGGACACGGCGGCGCGTGCGGCGGTGGCGGTGGCGACGTTCGTGCTGGTGCTGGTCGGGGTGCCGATCGCGGTGGAGACACTCAGCCATGGGCGGTCGCTGGGGAAGCTGGCGTGCGGGCTGCGCGTCGTACGGGACGACGGGGGGCCGATCCGCTTCCGGCACGCTCTGGTGCGCGGAGCCATGGGGATGGTCGAGATCCTGATGACCTTCGGAGTCGTCGCGGTGCTCGCGTCGCTGGTGTCAGCGCGCGGGCGGAGGCTCGGCGATGTGTTCGCCGGGACTCTGGTCGTGCGGGAGCGGATACCGGCGTCGCGGGGGGTGCGGATACCGCCTCCGCCACCGTGGCTGGCCGGACAGTTCGGGGGACTGGACCTGTCGCGCGTGCCGGAGGGGCTGTGGCTGGCGGTGCGGCAGTATCTGACCCGGATGGGGCAGCTCGACTCGCAGGTGAGCTGGACCTTGGCGGAGCGGCTGGCGGGCGATGTGGCGGCGTGCACGGGTGCGCCGGTGCCGGAGGGAGTGCCGCCGGCGGTCTATCTGGCGGGGGTCGCGGGCGAGCGGCAGGCGCGGGACGCGCAGCGGGCGTTCGGCGGCGTGCACGGTACGGACCACGTGCCGGGTGCGGACGGGATGCCCGGGCACGTGGGAGGGGCGGCCACCGTATGGGCCGAGCCGGTCGGGCCGGTCGGGCGGGCCGGGGCGGGGCACCACGTGGCTCCCGGAGCGGCGTCGGTGCCGGTGCAGCTGGGGCCGGAGGCTCCCGGACCTTCGGCCGCTCATCCGGCAGGGGCGGTCCAGCCGGACCCTGCTGCTGAGACGCCTTCCGCCGGAACGCCGACGGGGTTCGTACCGCCTGCCTAGCCAGTCGCTGTCGCGGTGGCCGCGCGGCAGGGTCCGGCAGTGGCTCAGGTGAACGTCGAGGGTGGGGACTCGAGGTCCTCGAGTTCGATGCCGGGTGCTGCCAGGACCACGTCCCCGGCGATGTGCACGGCGTGCTGCTCGCCCGTATCCAGGTCGCTGACCTGGTATTCGTCCACCAGCAGCGGGCCGTTGTCAGTGGCGTGTGTTTCGCTCTTCAGCAAGGCCCAGGACTGGTCGAGCGTACGGGGGGCCAGCACGGGGCTGGTGAAGGCGACGAGGCGGACGCGGGTGGCGGGTGAGCCTGGGGCGAGGCGCAGCAGGCGGGCCGTGGCCACGAGAAATGCGGGGGAGACACCGGTGAAGGAGTGGGCGCGGACATTGCCTTCTGTGGCGTGAGCGCCGGTGGGGTCCGTACGGACCCAGGTGACGCCTTCGAGGGCGGCACCGCGGACCTGCCAGCTCGAGGCGTGGAGCTCCAGGCGGATGGGGCGGCCGAGTTCGTCGATGGTGAGGTCGACGGAGCCGGAATGATCGCCTGAGGGGGCGGTGAGCTGGGAGACATAGCGCCAGCCGGAGGGGCCGGGGGCGCAGTGGAAGTGCTCTTCCGCGAGGGGGGTGTGGTCGTGCGTGTCGTGGAGCGAGTAGCGGCCGCGGGGCATGGTGGCGTCCTTGACGGGCCGGGCCCCCGCGGATGGCGGGGGCCCGGGCTCATCGTCTGGTCGGTGCTGTCAGTAGCGGTAGTGGTCGGGCTTGTACGGGCCCTCCACCGGGACACCGATGTAGGCGGCCTGCTCCGGGCGGAGCGTGGTGAGCTTCACCCCGAGCGCGTCGAGGTGGAGACGGGCGACCTTTTCGTCGAGGTGCTTGGGCAGCACATAGACGTCGGTCGGGTAGGACTCGGGCTTGGTGAACAGCTCGATCTGGGCGATGGTCTGGTTCGCGAAGGAGTTGGACATCACGAACGAGGGGTGACCGGTGGCGTTGCCCAGGTTCAGCAGACGCCCCTCGGACAGCACGATGATCTTCTTGCCGTCGGCGAAGGTCCAGGTGTGGACCTGCGGCTTGACCTCGTCCCGGACGACGCCCGGAATCTTCGAGAGACCCGTGATGTCGATCTCGTTGTCGAAGTGGCCGATGTTCCCGACGATGGCCTGGTGCTTCATCCTGGCCATGTCGGCGGCCATGATGATGTCCTTGTTGCCGGTCGTGGTGATGAAGATGTCGGCGGTGTCGACGACGTCCTCGAGGGTGCTGACCTGGTAGCCGTCCATCGCGGCCTGGAGGGCGCAGATCGGGTCGATCTCGGTGATGATGACCCGGGCGCCCTGGCCGCGGAGCGACTCGGCGCAGCCCTTGCCGACGTCGCCGTAGCCGCAGATGACCGCGACCTTGCCACCGATGAGGACGTCGGTGGCGCGGTTGATGCCGTCCACCAGGGAGTGCCGGCAGCCGTACTTGTTGTCGAACTTCGACTTGGTCACGGCGTCGTTGACGTTGATCGCCGGGAAGAGCAGCGAACCGGCCTGGTGCATTTCGTACAGGCGGTGGACCCCGGTGGTGGTCTCCTCGGTGACACCGCGGATCTCGGAGGACAGCTGCGTCCACTTCTGCGGGTTCTCGCCGAGGGTGCGGTTCAGCAGCTGCAGGACGACGCGGTGCTCGTCGCTGTCCGCGGTGGACGGGTCCGGCGCGGCTCCGGCCTTCTCGTACTCGACGCCCTTGTGGACCAGGAGGGTGGCGTCGCCGCCGTCGTCGAGGATCATGTTGGGCCCGCCGGTGGGGCTGTTCGGCCAGGTCAGCGCCTGCTCCGTGCACCACCAGTACTCCTCCAGCGTCTCGCCCTTCCAGGCGTAGACCGGGATGCCCTGGGGGTTCTCCGGGGTGCCGTCCCGGCCGACCGCCACCGCGGCGGCCGCGTGGTCCTGGGTCGAGAAGATGTTGCAGGACGCCCAGCGCACGTCGGCGCCCAGGTCGGCGAGGGTCTCGATGAGCACGGCGGTCTGCACGGTCATGTGCAGCGAGCCGGTGATACGGGCGCCGGCCAGGGGCTGGGCGGCGGCGTACTCCTTGCGGATCGCCATCAGACCGGGCATCTCGTGCTCGGCGAGGGTGATCTCCTTGCGGCCGAAGGCGGCCAGCGACAGGTCGGCGACCTTGAAGTCCTGACCGGTGGCGGCTGTCGTCATACGGGCTGCTCCTCGTGGATCGGGCAAGAGTGGATACGGCTGGTCTGCGGCAGTGGACACACGTGTCCCCCAGGCGCAGCGCAGTCCGTCGGAGGCCCTCTCTCCCTCGGCCGGTCCGCGAGGCGGACCGCCCGACCGCCATCAGCAGCGACGTCTGTTGGTCACGAATCTACACCGATCGACCTGACGGCCCCAGCCCGCCTCCGTCGTTCGGTACAGGACCGGCCGGTCCTCGAAGCCGAGCGGCTCCCGTGGCTTCCGATGCGGTCACCGGGTGGTGCAGGATGCGGCAGGCGCGGGAACACATGCACGACTCGCGCGCAGAGCCGTAAGGAGAGAACCACGTGACCAGTCCAGCTGATCCCCCGAGGGCTGCGGGGCAGAGCGGGCAAGGGCTGAAGCTGCTCGCAGTGACCGCCTGTCCGACCGGCATCGCCCACACCTACATGGCCGCAGAGAAGCTGGCTCAGGCCGCGGAAGCGCTCGGCCACCGTATGAAGGTGGAGACACAAGGCTCGATCGGGGCTGAAAACGTACTGTCTGACAACGATGTCAGACAGGCGGACGGCATCATCATCGCGGCCGACAAGGATGTCGACCGCAGCCGCTTCGTGGGCAAGAGGGTGCTCGTCGTCGGAGTCGCCGAAGGCATCCACCACCCTGAGCAGCTGATCGAGCTGGTGCACAGCGCGCCGGTGCACCGGGGCGACGACGGATCCTCGGGCTCCGGCGGGTCGGCCTCCACCGGCTCGGCCGCGGGCGCCGGAGGCGGCAAGGAACGGAGCGTCGGATACAAGGCGCTGATGAACGGCGTCTCGTACATGATCCCGTTCGTCGTGGTCGGCGGTCTGCTGATCGCGGTCAGCCTCGCGCTCGGCGGCACGCCGCAGGCCGACGGCGGTCTGGTCATCCCGGACGGCTCGTTCTGGAAACATGTGAACGACATCGGTGTCATCGGCTTCACGCTGATGGTCCCGATCCTCTCCGGCTATATCGCCTACGCCATCGGTGACCGGCCCGCGCTGGTGCCGGGCATGATCGGCGGCTGGATCGCGAACACCGGCGCGCTGTACGACTCCAAGTCGGGCGCCGGGTTCATCGGTGCCATCGTCACCGGCTTCCTCGCCGGCTATCTGGTCTTGTGGATCAAGAAGATCGAGGTCCCGAAGTTCGTTCGGCCGATCATGCCGATCATCGTGATCCCAATCGTCGCGACCACGGCGCTTGGCCTGTTCTTCATCTATGTCATCGGCGAGCCGATCTCCTGGGTGTTCGAGCACCTCACCAGCTGGCTGGGGGGCCTCACCGGCACCAGTGCGGCCCTGCTCGGCATCATCCTCGGCCTCATGATCGCCTTCGATATGGGCGGCCCCGTCAACAAGACGGCCTTCCTGTTCGGCGCCGGGCTGGTGTCCAAGAACCCCGAGATCATGGGTATGTGTGCCGCGGCCATTCCAGTACCTCCGCTGGGCCAGGGACTGGCCACGCTGATCCGCCGTAAGTTCTTCAACGAGCAGGAGCGCGAGACCGGGCTGGCGGCGCTGCTCATGGGCTTCTTCGGCATCACCGAAGGCGCGATCCCCTTCGCCGCGGCGCGGCCCGCCCGGGTCATCCCGGCCAACATGCTGGGCGGCGCCGTCGCCGGTGCCCTGGCCGGCCTCGCGGCGGTCAAGGGCAATGTGCCGCACGGCGGTCCGATCGTGGCGGTGCTGGGTGCGGTCGACGGGGTCGCGATGTTCTTCATCGCCGTCATCATCGGCACCGTGGTGACCGCGCTGACGACCGTCACGCTGATGACCTTCGGCAACGGTGGCGCCGTAGCGAAGGAGACGGAGCCCGTCATGCCGTCCCTCGCGGTAGAACCGGTCCTCGCCGGGGTGGGTGCGGGCGCTGTGGGGGCGGCTGTGACGGCGGCCGCGGCTGCTCCGGCGCGTACGGCCCCCCTGACCGCCCCAAGCGCAGCCGCGGCCGAAAGGCGTGCGGCCGAGTCGCAGGCGCCTGCCGAGGGTGGGGAGCTGTCCGGCTATCTCACCGAGCAGACCGTGAAGGAGCAGTTCTCGGCGGACAGCAAGGACGACGCGATCCGTGAGCTGGCGGACCTGCTGGCCACGACCGGCAAAGTCGCGGATGTCGAGGCGCTGGTGCGGGCGGCCTTCGCCCGGGAGGACCAGGGCACCACCGGGCTGGGCGAGGAGATCGCCATTCCGCACGCCAAGACGGACGCGGTGACGGAACCGGTCGTCGGTTTCGCACGCTCCGCCGAGGGCATCGAGTGGGGCTCGCTGGACGGCACCAAGGCGAAGCTGGTCTTCATGATCTCCGTACCGGAGGCGGCGGCAGGGGACGAGCATCTGCGGATCCTCGCGCTGCTGTCCCGGAAGTTGATGGATCCCGGCTTCAGGGAGCGGCTCATGACCGCCGACAGTAAGCAGGAGATCCTGCGGGTGCTGGACGGGATTCGGTAGCCGAAGGCGTCAAAAGGGTGAGGCCCCGCCGGTCGGCGGGGCCTCACCCTCTTGCGGAGATGAACACGGCTACGGGCTACGGGCGGATGCGAACGCCGGTCGGTGTCCCCCCGTGTCCCCCGCCGCCCGCCTGGCGCATCCCGAGGCGCCGGGCGGAGCAGCACACGTTGCCCCGAGCCCGTACCGGAGTCTCGGCGCCTTGCAACCCACCCGAGAGGCGCCGACAGCCCTGAGCTCGCGCTCATGCCCGAGGCCGAAGCCGAAGCCGAGGCCGAGGCCCGGTCAGTCGGTGGGACGGAGAATATCCGGCTCCAGGTAGATCACCCGGGCGATCGGCACCGCATCGCGGATACGGGCTTCCGCCGCGTCGATGGCCCGAGCGACATCCGCCGCGGTGTCGTCGTGCCGGACCGCGATCTTGGCAGCCACGAGCAGTTCCTCGGGCCCCAGGTGCAGCGTGCGCATGTGGATGATCCCCGTGACGGTCTCGCCGTCGACCAGGGACTCGCGGATCTTCGCCACGTCCTCCGTGCCGGCAGCCTCACCGAGCAGCAGCGACTTGGTCTCCGCCGCGAGCACGATCGCGATCACGATGAGCAGCACGCCGATGCACAGGGTGCCGATGCCGTCCCAGAGGCCGTCGCCGGTGGCCAGCGCCAGGCTGACACCACCGAGCGCAAGGATCAGGCCGACCAGCGCGCCCAGGTCCTCGAGCAGGACGACGGGCAGCTCAGGCGCCTTCGCGCGGCGTACGAACTGGGTCCACGACAGCTTGCCGCGGATCTCGTTCGACTCCTTGATGGCCGTACGGAACGAGAAGGTCTCGGCGATGATCGCGAAGACCAGGACGCCGATCGGCCAGTACCAGTCCTCGATCTCATGCGGGTGCTTGATCTTCTCGTAGCCCTCATAGATCGCGAACATGCCGCCGACCGAGAACAGCACGATCGAGACGAGGAAACTGTAGATATAGCGCTCGCGGCCGTAGCCGAAGGGGTGCTCGGCAGTCGCCTCGCGCTGGGCCTTCTTACCGCCGACCAGCAGCAGCCCCTGGTTCCCCGAGTCGGCGAGCGAGTGCACGCCCTCGGCCAGCATCGACGACGAGCCACTGAAGGCGAACGCGACGAACTTGGCTACGGCAATGGCCAGGTTGGCGCCCAGCGCCGCGACGATCGCCTTGGTTCCGCCTGATGCACTCATGAGTGCCGAGTGTCCTTCCGTCGACCCGGGAGCTTGACTCCCCCTTTACCCGTACGGCGGCACATTGTTGCAGCCTCGTCTGCGGGCGTCGCGCCTGGGCACCGGCGGACGCACGCGTCAGGCCACCACCGTGGCGCGGAAGACCGTTCCGGCACCGGAGAGCTCGGTCTCCTCGCCCGCCGGGACGAAAGCGGACTCACCCTGCATAAGCCGCAATTCCCCGTCCGCGGAACGCAGCAGGGCGGTGCCCGCGGTGCAGAGCAGGATCTGCGGCGCCCCGGCCGCGATACGGCGCGGCTCGCCGCCGTCGGCCAGAGCGTAGCGGGACAGCCGGAACTCGTCGACGGGCGTCTCGTACGTCTCCTGGCCGTCGAGCGCCTCGGGACGCAGTACATCGGGCGTGGTCGGCTCGAAGCGGACGACGCGCAGGAGTTCGGGTACGTCGACGTGCTTGGGGGTGAGGCCGCAGCGCAGCACGTTGTCGGAGTTGGCCATGATCTCGACGCCCAGGCCCCCCAGGTAGGCGTGCGGCACGCCCGCGCCGAGGAAGAGCGCCTCACCGGGCTGCAGCTGTACGTGGTTCAGCAGCATGGCGGCGATCACGCCGGGGTCCCCGGGGTAGTGCCGGGCGACGGAGGCGTACGCGGCGTACGCGTCCTGGTGCCGCCCCGGGACGTCGGCGAGCCGTTCGGTGGCCGCGGCGGCCTGGCCGACCGTCTCGGCCATCGCGGTGCGGTCGGCGGTGAGGACGGCGGTGAGGACCTCACGCAGCGCGTCCGGCTCGGGGCCGGCGTGCAGGATGTCCACGTACGGCTTGAGGGAATCGACGTCCAGGCCGGCGAGCAGTTCCGCCGCCTCCACTCCGTGCCGGAAGCCGCACAGCCCGTCGAAGGGGGTGAGCGCGCAGATCAGCTCGGGCTTGTGGTTGGCGTCCTTGTAGTTGCGGTGCGGCACGTCGATCGGGACGCCTCGGTCCTCCTCGTCGGCGAACCCGGCCTTCGCCTGTGCCAGGTCGGGGTGGACCTGAAGTGACAGCGGCGCGGCGGCCGCGAGGATCTTGAACAGGAACGGCAGCCGGGGGCCGAAACGGCCGACCGCGGCCTCGCCGAGCTCGCCACCGGGATCGGCCTCGATCAGCTCGGAGAGCGCGACGGGGCCGCTCCCCCGGTCTGCGCGGGACGGCGCCCCGGGATGCGCGCCCATCCACAGCTCGGCCTGCGGCTCGCCGGTCGGCTCGGTGCCGAGCAGCTGCGGAATGGCGGTCGTGGAGCCCCAGGCGTAGGGGCGCACGGTGTTGTCGAGGCGGTCCATGGTGTGCGGTTCCTGACTGTGCGTACGAGGGGTGGAGCGCGTCGCCGCTCGCGGCAGGGAGCTGCGCTACGGGGCGGGCCTGTTCATGCTCTCTCTCCGGAAGCGAGCGCCAGGTAAACGGCAGCGAAATCTGTGACGGCCAGCAGTTCCGCGATCGCTTCGAGGGAGCTGCCGCCTGCCGGTTCGAGTTCGCTGACGGGAGTGTCGTGAGTGAGGGCCAGCTCGCGGGCAGCGGACATCGCCGAGTGGGGCGCGGGCTCGGCCTGCCCGCGGAGCAGCACCACGCGCGCGTGCAGTGCCTGGGGGTCCTCGACACGGTCGCGGAAGAAGTCGTCCGGGTCGGCGCCCGCGGCGAAGACGCCGGAGAGCAGCGTGCCGTGCAGGGACAGGGCGTCGGGCAGTTCGGCGGCGAGGGCCGGGCGGCCTGCGACGGCCGCGAGCGCCCGGGAGAAGTGGCGTGCGACGGCACCCGCGGCCGGCCCTTCGCTCCACAGCAGCGGGAGGGCATCCGCCAGCTCGGCGGTGAGTGTCTTGGCCGGGTTGCCGTACGTGGCGATGGCCGGACCACATCGCTCGGCGGCGTGGTCCAGGCGGTCGGCGACCGACTGGATGGCGGGCTGCGCCGCCGGGAAGAGGCCGAGGCGGTCGGAGAGGACCAGCAGTGGGGTGAGCAGCGCCCAGAAGGTTCCGGGGGGCTCGACCGCCGCGGCGGGCCACAGGCCGGTGGTCGGGAGCGGCTGGTCCTCGGGGGTTTCTTCGTACGGCGCGGGGACCAGCGGCACCACCAGCCCGTGCCTGCCTCCGGCCTCGTCCGTGAGCGGTGAATGGGGCGGCGTGATCGTGACGACAGAGCAGCCGCGGCGATAGGCCTGTTCGACGAGCCCCGACAGGCCCGGCTCGGTGCCGTCGGTGGTGACGATGAGCAGCAGGTCCATCGGCCCCGCCCAGCCGGGCAGCGTCCACAGCAGGGCTCCGGGATCGGGCAGAGCGCCACCCGGCCGGATCAGGCTGACCGGGATGTTGCCGCCGCCGAGGGCGGACAGCAGGTCGGCGATACCGCCGGTGCTCGGGCCCGAGCCGGCCACGAGCAGGGCACGCGGCCTGCCCTCGGGCCTGAGGTCCGACAGCCCGGACTCGGCGGCGGAGCGGGCGGCCGTACGGACCCTGGCGCCGGATTCGGCGGCGCCGCGCAGCAGGCCACGGGTGTCGGCGCGGGCCAGGGACTCGGGGGCGTCGAGCAGCGACTCGTCGAGCATCGGGGTGGAGCCTCCGATCGCCGGTGGGCGGTGGTTCCGGCTGTGCTGTCCGGCTGTGTGCTGTTGGGCTGTGCTTTTCGGCTGCGGTCTCCGGCTTACGGTCTCCGGCTGAGGTTCCGGGCCCGGCCCGTCCCGGCCCGTCCGGTCGCCGCTCAGGCCGGGCGGCGTGCCTCGTCGACGAGCAGCACGGGGATGCCGTCGCGGATGGGGTAGGCCAGGCCGCAGCCCCCTCCCGTGCACGCCAGCTCGGCCGTACCGTCCTCTGCGTCTACGTCTGTGTCTGCGTCGGCGCCGGTGCCGGCGGCGGAGACCTCACGGAGCGGTGCGTGGCACGCCGGGCAGGCGAGGATCTCCAGGAGACCGGCTTCGAGCGGCATGGGATGTCCCTTCGGTGAACCCGTCCTCACCCAGGGGCGAGGGGAGTATTTCGGCCTGGCCAGCGTACCGCCGGGGCGCCCTCGGGGCGCAGCACGGCCGCCGCACCAGGCCTCCGTGAGGAGGGTCCTGGTCCAGCGGAAGTGCTGGTCAGGCGCGGACGATGGCGAGGACCTCGTCGCGGATCTTGTCGGCGGTGGCCCGGTCCCGGGCTTCGACATTCAGCCGGAGCAGGGGCTCGGTGTTGGAGGCGCGGAGGTTGAACCACCAGTCGGCGGTGGTGACGGTCAGCCCGTCGAGCTCATCGAGTTCGGCGTCCTTGCGGCCTTCGTACGCCGCCTTGACCGCGGCGGCCCGGCCCGCCTGGTCGTCGACCGTGCTGTTGATCTCGCCGGAGGCTGCGTAGCGGTCGTACTGGGCCACCAGCGCGGACAGCGTGCCGTCCTGGCCGCCGAGCGCGGCGAGCACGTGGAGGGCGGCGAGCATGCCGGTGTCGGCGTTCCAGAAGTCGCGGAAGTAGTAGTGCGCGGAGTGCTCGCCACCGAAGATCGCGCCGGTGCGCGCCATCTCCTCCTTGATGAACGAGTGCCCCACGCGCGTACGGACGGGGGTGCCGCCCTGCTCCTTGACGACCTCGGGGACGGACCAGGAGGTGATGAGGTTGTGGATGACCGAGCCGCCGCCGTGCTTGGCCAGCTCGCGGGCGGCGACCAGGGCGGTGATCGCGGAGGGGCTGACCGGGTCGCCGTTCTCGTCGACGACGAAGCAGCGGTCGGCGTCGCCGTCGAAAGCGAGGCCGATGTCGGCGCCGGTCTCGCGGACCTTGGCCTGGAGGTCGACGATGTTCTTCGGGTCGAGGGGGTTGGCCTCGTGGTGGGGGAATGTGCCGTCCAGCTCGAAGTACATCGGTACGAGGTCGATCGGCAGTCCGTCGAAGACGGTCGGGACGGTGTGGCCGCCCATGCCGTTGCCCGCGTCCACGACAGCCTTGAGGGGACGGATGCCGGTGAGGTCGACGAGCGAGCGGAGGTGGGCGGCGTAGTCGGCGAGCACGTCCCGCTGGGTGATCGCGCCGGCGGACGCGGCGGCCTCCGGGGCGCCGGTCTCGGCCCACTGCTCGACGAGGGTCCGGATCTCGGCCAGCCCGCTGTCCTGACCGACGGGAGCGGCCCCGGCCCGGCACATCTTGATGCCGTTGTACTGGGCGGGGTTGTGGCTGGCGGTGAACATCGCCCCGGGCAGGCCCAGTTGACCGCTGGCGAAGTACAACTGGTCTGTGGAGCACAGGCCGATCTCGGTGACGTCCACGGCGCGCGCGGCCGCGCCGCGGGCGAACGCCCGCGACAGCCCGGGCGACGAGGGCCTCATGTCATGGCCGACGACGATCGCGGTGGCGCCGGTCACCTGCGCGAAGGCCGCACCGAAGAGCTCCGCCAGCGGCTCGTCCCACTGATCGGGGACCACACCGCGCACGTCGTAAGCCTTCACGATCTGCGACAAGTCGGGCACGATGTACGCCTCCTGGAGTTCGGTCGGTCCCCGGGGTTGGCCCCCTGGAAGCACAGTACCCGCGGGGCCGACAAGTCGGGCAGGCGGACTGTTCAGGATTCGGGCGAGCGCAGCACGCGGAGGTGGCCCCGGCGGGCGACCTCCATGGGATCGGCGTCCCGGCCGCTCGGACCGACGGCACCCGCGGCGCGCCTCTGCGGGCGGGCGGCCTCGCGAACGGCGTTGGCGAGCGCCTCGAGGTCGTCACTGCTGGGGCGGGTGGGGCCGGAGTCGATGGCGAGACGGACGACATCCCAGCCGCGCGGGGCGGTCAGGCGCTCGGAGTGCTCGGCACACAGGTCGTAGCAGTGCGGCTCGGCGTAGGTGGCGAGCGGTCCGAGAACTGCGGTCGAGTCCGCGTAGACGTACGTCAGCGTCGCGACGGCGGGGCGGCCGCACGCGGTGCGCGAACAGCGACGTACAGGGCTCACAGCGTTGGACGGTACCGCACTCTTGAGCGGGCCGCGACGACTCTCCCCGCGCTCACTCCGCCGTGTCGTCCAGGCCCTCTCCACACCCCTGACCTGCGGACAATGGGGTTGACCTGCGGGGAGGCGGAGACCGACGCGGGGCGGCGACGATGGATCCGGTCACCACTCGGTCCAAATAGTGTCATTCGTCTTGAGATCCATGATCTCAAAAGCGTTCTGAATCGGGCGTGATTATGGCCGGAATGGTCATGTGTCGACATGGCGCGCGCCGTCCCCGGCTGTGCGTGCGGGGGATGAGGGGACGGCTACCCTCAGAGGTGATGGACAGCCCCGTACCTCCCCGCCCGTCCGAGCCGCGACCACGGCGCCGTGACCGCCACGGACGCGGCATGCGCGGGCCGATCGCCCCGCCCCAGGTTCCGCTGTCGGTCACCCGGGCCGTGGCATTCGTCGATCTTGTGCATGACTCCGTCGACCGGCTGGAACGGCGCTGGCCGCAGCTGTCCGACGTCGAGTTCACCGTACGAGAGGTGCCGCCACCGGTCGGCGCCGAGGTCGACGGCGCGGGCTCCTGGGAGGACGGGACGGTTCCGCTCGGGCGGCTCGTCTCGGCGGAGGGTGACCACCCCGCACGGATCGTGATCTACCGGCGGCCTGTCGAGATCCGTACCAAGAACCGGGACGAGCGCGCGCTGCTCGTCCACGAAGTCGTGGTCGAGCAGGTCGCCGAACTGCTGGGCCTGGCACCGGAGTCCGTGGATCCGCGGTACGGGCAGGACTGAGGCCACGGGTCCCAGGACTGGGGCCCGGGCTCCAGAGGCTGCGGCCCCGGCTCCGGCGAGGCCGCCCGCCCAGCCCGTCCGTCTGTCCCACCCGTCCCGCCTGTCCCGCCCGTGCGCGTCAGTCGGTCAGCAGCGACAGGTCCTGCTCCGCGTCGGGGACGGCGACGGTCCCCCGGTCGTCGGGCAGCGTCTGGACCGTGAACATCGGAACGCCGCCCTGCGGGAGTTCGAGCATCCGCGAGGCGTGCACGGGACCGCCGGACTCCCTCTCGACCGTGACCGCGAAGTTCCCCTTGACCCCCGACGGCACCTGCGGCCTGACCGTCATCGTCGTACCCCCCTTGACGGTGTACGACTTGCTCGTGGCACTGCCGCCGCCGCTCCCCGCCGAGGAGATCACCTTCACCTGTGCCGTCCTGCCCGCGGCCGTCAGGGACAGGACCGAGCCCTTGGCGCGGTTGTCCGCGGCGGTCGCGCGCTCCTCGACCGACGTGGTGGCGGGGATGAAGGCCGTCTCCTGCCGGTCGCCCTTGCCGCGGGTGACGCGCAGCGCCGCCACGAACGGGGCGGAACTGCTTCCCTCCTCGGGGCTCAGCACCAGAGACCCGGGCTCCCCCTTGGTCACGTCGGCGAGGTCCACGGCCGTCGTCATACCGCTCTTCACATGCAGTGACTCGTGCCCCGCCGGGGTGAGCCGGCCGGAGGGCCCCGCGAGGCGCACGTTCAGGTCGGCGTCGTCCTCTCCGGTGGCCATGGCGACCAGCCGTACCGAGCTTGCGTCCGAGGGGATGCCCGGCAGCACGGCGCTGCCGGCAGGGTCGGCCGCGGCAGGCAGCCAGTCGCCGCCGAGCTTGTTGTCCGATGCCTGGACCGAGGCGCCGACGCGGCCCGCGCGGGCTACCACGTGCAGGGAGACGTTGGTCGTCGGCTCGGCGGTGAGAGTGGACAGCAGCACCGGGACGGAGGACCGAGCCGGGATGGTGATCCCCTCCCCGGACGTGGACTTCAGCATGCCGTCCTTGCCGTACATCTCGAGGTCGACGACCGCCGCGGAATTGTCCGGGTTGGTGAGATGGACGTAGTCCTGGCGGTCCCTGGCGGTGCTCGCGCCCGGGAACCAGAACTCCGTGTCCGGCGCGGTGCAGGCCGCGCCGGAGACGCCGCGCCCGTTGCCCGCGTCGATCACCGTGGTCTGCTGGGCGGCCCAGCCCGGTGCGAGGGTGCCGTCCGCGGTGCCGATCACGGCGGGCGCGTCGGATGCGGACGTGGTGGCGGTGGCGGGGGTGCCGGGCTGCTTCAGCGCGACGACCGGCTTCTCCTCGACGTCCCGTGTCTCGGCCTCCCCGCCCTTCCGGTCCTTGTCGTCCTCCTTGCCGGACTTGTCGCTGCCGGGGCCGCCCGCCTCCAAAGCGGGGGCGGCGGGCCGGAGTTCGGCACTGCTCTTCTGTTCTGCCGCGCCCGCAACCTCCCCCTTCGGGGTGAACGAGGTGTACGTGGTCTCGGCGAGCTCCGATGTGGTGGGCGCGGGGCAGAGCAGCGTTGAGCGCTTGACGGGCAGCCGGGCCGCGGTGGCCGAGGCGTCGCCCGACGGGGCTTCCGGGACGGTGAGCGCGGCGACACCGGTGATGGCGGCAAGCGCCGTGGCGGCGCCGATCAGGTACAGGGTGGTGCGGTTCACTGGGGGTCGCTCCCGTCGCGGCGGGGGCCGGGCTGGGTGCCGTCCCCGTACGTCGTCTCGCCCTGGGGCGGGTAGGTGCCGTCTGCGTAGGGCTGCTGGGCGCCGTAGCCGTACGGATCCGGGTACTGGCCGTCGGGGTACTGGCCGTCGGAGTACTGGCCGTCGGAGTACTGGCCCTCCGGATACGGACCTTCGGGATATCGGCCCTCGGGATACGGGCCGTTCCCGAACTGACCTTCCACATACTGGCCTTCCGGGTACTGGGCGTTCCCGTACCGGCCCTCGGCGTACTGCCCCGCCTGATACGGGTCCGCCGGAGAGGGATCGCCCTGGTACTGGCCCTGATAGGTGCCCTGGTACTGCTGCCGCGCGGGGCCGGCGTACGCCTGCGCGTCCCACTCCCCGTACGACGGCTGCTGCGGCACCGCCGCGTACGCATCGTGCGCCGGCTCCGTCTCGGGATGCTCCCCCTCCGGTTCGGCCCCGGGCTCCTCCGCCCGGTCGACGCCCGGCTGCCCGCCCCGCGTCGTCTGTTCCGCCTCGGCGGCGGCCCGCAGCCGGCGCGCCCGGCGGCCCTCGCCCTCGACCGCCTGCGCGGGAACGGCCACCGCCTCCTGCTCCGGAAGGTCGTCGTCGACGTCCCGCTGCCGCCCCGGCAGCGCCAGCACCAGGAGCACGACGGCGAGCAGCCCCTGCGTCCAGACCCACACGGTACGGGTGACCGGCGTCTCGTACGTCAGGTCCAACCGGCCGCCGCCTGCGGGCAGTTCGAAGCCCTGGGCCCAGCCGTCGACCGTCTTCTTCGTCAACGGCTCGCCATCGAGCGTGGCCTGCCAGCCGGGCGCGGCCTTGTCGGCGATCCGCAGGACGCGTCCTGCGGAACCGTCCGGGAGATCCGCGTGCGCCTCGACGGGCCCGGCGGCCAGCGGCACCGGTGCGCTCGCCTCGCCGCCCCCCTGCGCCTGCTGCGCTCCGGCGGGAGGTACGACGGTGGCCCGGGCGACCCGCTGGTCCACCCGCCAGAGCGCGCTGCCGTCCTCCTGGCTGAGCCGGGTGAGGCCGGGTGTCGCGTCCAGCACCCGGCTCATCTCGCGGGGCGCGCCGTCCCGTACGAGCACATAGCGCACGGCATAGCTGCCGAGCTGGCTGGTCTGGTCGGCGCCGGAGCCCGCGACGAGGTTGGCGACGATGTCGTCCAGCCGGGTGTCGCTGCCGGTCACGGCGGCCAGGTCGGCGTCGCCGAGCCGGGCGCCGGAACCGCGCACCAGGGTGTACGAGACCTTGGCGGCCTGTTCGCCGCCGATCACCAGGGTGCGGGCGCGGTCGGCGGTGCTGCTCTCCTCCGCGACGAACGGCGGCACCTGCACGGGGTCGCGGCGCTCGACCGGGCCGTCCGCACCGCTGATCATCCAGCCGAGGGCGGCGAGCAGCGGGGCCGCGACGGCCGCGAGGGCGATCAGGGCCCCGACGGGCTGCCGCCAGCCGAAGCTCATCGCCGCGACGCGCTCACGCGCGCCCTCGGCGCCGACCGCGGCGGCGGCGATCAGTGCGATGCCGTAGACGAGGGTGGCCGGTCCTGCCCAGGCCGAGCCGTTGGACAGGGCCGCGAACAGCAGGCCGGTGAGGGCCACGACCCATGCCGTACGGATCGTCCGCTGCCGCTCGCCGCGCAGCAGGGCGGCGAACCCGGCCAGCACCACGCCGATCAGCAGCAGCCCGCCGGAGCCGTTCGGACCGCCCGGGCTGAGGGCCGTCAGGTCGAGGGCGGAGGCGGCTCCGGTGGCGTAATCCAGTCCGACCTCGTGCAGAAAGGCGGAGGGTCCGGTCAGCAAGGACAGCGACCAGGGAGCGAGGACGACCATCGGCGTCACGAGCGCCGCGGCGAAGCGCAGCGTGTACGCCGTCAGGTGACCCTTCCGGTCTCCCAGGACTCGCAGTACGAGGACACCCACGCCCAGGACGAGCGCGATGGGCCAGACGATCGGGGTGAAGGCGGTGGCGAGGGTCAGCAGGAGCGCGTACGCCCAGGCGGCGCGCCAGCTCGGCCGCGGGCCCGCTCCTCCGCCACTGGGGCGCTTGAGCCGCAGCCCGTTCGCGGCCACACCGGCACGGGCCAGCAGCGGGAGCAGTACGGCGAGCACGGCGGTGCCCAGCCTGCCTCCGGCGAGCGCGCCGGTCGCGGCGGGCAGGAAGGCGTACGCGACGCTCCCCCACGCCCGCAGCAGCCGGGACTCGACCAGCGGCCGGGACGCGAAGTAGGAGGTGAGTCCGGCGAGCGGCACCGAGCAGACGAGCATCAGGGTGATCGCCAGCCCCGTGCTGCCGAACAGCAGCGTGGCCAGCGAGGCGACGACCGCGACATAGGGCGGTGCCGAGTCGGTGCCGCCGACGCCGACCGGGTGCCACCCGGCGGCGAAACCGGCCCACAGGTCCGAGGCGTCGTCGGGAGCCGGAAGCAGCGCACCGCCGGACAGCGCGCCCGGACCCAGCAGCCCACGGCAGGCGATGAGCGAGACGAGCATCAGGACGAGGAAGAGGACCGGGCCGGGCTTGCGCGCGATCCGCTTGACCCGTGCGAACTGTTCGATCTCCAGGAACTCGGCGTCGTCCCCGCCGGGCCCGGTCTCGACCGCGCCGTGCCGCCCACCGGACGCCAGTTCGGGCTCGGACCGCCCGCCGAAGTTGCCCGCGACCTGCTCCACGGTGGCCCGTACGGTCGCGCCGGGTGGCGGGAACAGCGGCCGCAGCTCGGCCGCCTCCAGCTCGGACCGGCCGCGCCGGCGGCGGGCGGCGAGGATTCTCCCCGGCCGCAGCAGCACGCCGAAGAGGCCCGCGACCTCGTCGAGCGCCTGGCCGGGCACCTTGCCGACCAGATAGGCGAGGGTGCGCAGCAGGGTGCCGAGCACGAGCCGCAGCAGTACGTACGGCAGTACGGCGCCGCGGCTGTTCACCAGCATCGTGTAGACCGCGCCGGACTTGTCGACCCGGTGCGGGTTGGCGACGAACCTGCCGACGCAGTCGATGGGGCGGCGCTCGCGCGCGGACGCCTCGGCGTGCCGGAGTACCGCGTCCGGTGCGATGAGCACCCGGTGCCCGGCGGACTGGGCGCGCCAGCACAGGTCGACATCGTCGCGCATGAGTGGCAGCCGCCGGTCAAAGCCGCCCAGCTCCTCCCACACATCACGCCGGATCAGCATCCCGGCGGAGGAGACGGAGAGGACGGGCTTGATCTGATCGTGCTGGCCCTGGTCCTGCTCGCGGCGCTCCAGTCCGGTCCAGCGGCGTCCGCTGTTGGCGATGCTGACGCCCGCCTCGAGCAGCTGCCGGCGGTCGTACCAGCTGCGCAGCTTGGGCCCGACGATCGCGACGGAGGGGCTGGAGTCGGCGACGCGGAGCAGTTCCGCCAGTGCGCCGGGCTCGGGCGCGCAGTCGTCGTGCAGCAGCCACAGCCACTGGACGGGCTCGCCGTGCGGCAGGTCCGGCATGTCGTACGCGTCGTCGCGCCAGCTTCGGCTGACGGGGTCCCAGCCGCTGGGCCGCTTCAGATAGGGCAGATCGTCCGGGCCGAGCGCGGGCGCCGTGCGGACCGCTTCCTCGACGGCGGTGCCGAAGCCGCTGCGGCGGGCCAGATGGAGAACCCGCTCGGCCCCGAGCGCATCGGCGAGGATGGCCGCGGATTCGTCGGCGCTGCCGGTGTCGGCTGCGATGACGTTCTGGACCGGGCGCTCCTGGCCGATCAGGCCGGAGAGTGCCTGGGGCAGCCAGCGGGCGCCGTCGTGGGAGACGAGTACTGCGGTGACGACATGCCGCGGGAACTCTGGTGTGGCGGCGTCGTATTGGGCTGCCGACTGACTGTGCACGGACATCGAGGTACGGGCCCCGGTTCGCTGGACTGCGGTGGACGCTCCCGCCCCATGGGACGTTGGGCATCTCGGACGGGCCACAACACTAACGGCTCGGCGTTGCCCGTTGACCGCCGTGTGCACAGCGGTCCGCCTCCCGCGCGGATGGCACTGGAGGGCGGACCGGAGAATTTGTCTCGGATTACCGAAAGGACCAGGGGTCGGTCAGACAGCGGCCTTCTTCAGTCGTCGGCGCTCGCGCTCGGACAGTCCGCCCCAAATACCGAACCGCTCGTCGTTGGCGAGCGCGTATTCGAGGCACTCCGAGCGCACCTCACAGGCGAGACAGACCTTCTTGGCCTCTCGGGTGGATCCGCCCTTCTCCGGGAAGAACGACTCAGGATCGGTCTGGGCGCACAGTGCGCGCTCCTGCCACCCGAGCTCCTCGTCCGCCTCCTCGACCAGCAGTTGCTGGAACAGCTCGGTCATGTGCGCCCCTCGTCTGTCTTTTGCGTCCCCGTGATGCTGCCGTTACCGATAACGGCCGAACGACACGAGTGAAATTACAAGTGTCCGGATCCGGGCCAGTCAAGCCGAGATCTGCTATTGAGCCCCTTATTCACTCTGCGGAACCAAAGCCATGCGGAAAGTGTTCAAATCGGCCTAAAGCACAACAGTCACTCGCGTCGCCAACGACGATCCGTTCCTTGCAGAGAAGGACGTGACCGACGCTCGTCGCGTTGCGATCCGATCACGGAAGCGAAGTGGATCACAGTGTGATCACGGAAGCATAACGACGTTTGTGGGCGTCGTTGCTGCGCCACCTGTCCAGGGGGTTCTGTGCACAAACCTTTCGCCCGGCGCGGTAACCGGATGAGGTGAACGTTGCCCCCAAAACGGTCATCAAGTTGACATCGCGGGGCCGAACCGCTCTCCTTATGGGCATGCCAGTGACGCACGCGCCTTCTCGGACCACCCGCTTCCGCGGGTTCCGCTGCGCTGTGCACGCTCACTGTCGCTGTTCCAGCTGTTGATGCCTTCGAGCTCCAGCCCTCTGTGCCCAAGACCTTCAGCCGAGGAAACCTTCCGCACATGAACAGCGACCTCCAGATCGCCGGCGATCCCCTCGCCATCCCGCACCTCCTGCCGCCCGTACCCGCGCACCCCGTCACCGTCGCGGAGTTCGCCGGGCTCGCCCGCACGATCGCCGCCGACCGCGCGAGCTGGGCGGACCTCGTCCAGTACGACGCGACCAGCCGCTGGTACCACCGGCTGCGCACCGGACCCGGCTACGAGATCTGGCTGCTCAGCTGGGTCCCTGGCCAGGGCAGCGGGCTGCACGACCACGGCCGCTCATCCGGTGTACTGACCATTCTCGAGGGCGAGTTGACCGAACGCCCGGGCAGCCCGACGGGGGACGGGGCCGAAGGCGGACGGCGCGTGCTCCAGCCGGGCGCGCAACGGGTCTTCGCGCCCGGATACGTCCACGAGGTCGTCAATGACGCGCTCGTACCGGCCGTCAGCCTGCACGTCTACTTCCCCGGACTGACCGCGATGACCATGCACACGGCCCAGTGCGCCGCTCCCGCCGCCCTCGAAGGCGTGCACAGCTGACGCTCCGGCCGTCGACCCTCACCTGTCGCCCGCCACCACCCTCAACGGATCAGCCCGCGGCTGACACCCCCACCCGTCACCCACCACCACCCTCAACGGATCAGCCCGCGGCTGACACACTGTTCTCCATGCGCATTGTGGTTCTGGCCGGCGGTATCGGCGGCGCCCGTTTCCTCCGCGGTCTCAAGTCGGCCGCTCCCGACGCGGACATCACGGTCATCGGCAACACCGGTGACGACATCCATCTCTTCGGCCTGAAGGTCTGCCCCGACCTCGACACCCTGATGTACACGCTCGGCGGTGGCATCCACGAGGAGCAGGGCTGGGGGCGGTCCGACGAGTCCTTCGCGGTGAAGCAGGAGCTGGCGGCGTACGGCGTCGGCCCCGAATGGTTCGGGCTGGGCGACCGCGACTTCGCCACGCACATCGTCCGTACCCAGATGATCGGCGCGGGTTACACGCTCAGTGCCGTCACCGAGGCGCTGTGTTCGCGGTGGCAGCCGGGGGTACGGCTGCTGCCGATGTCCGACGACCGCGTCGAGACACACGTCCTGATCGACGACCCGGACGGTGAAGGCCGCAAGGCCGTGCACTTCCAGGAGTACTGGGTGCGGCTGCGGGCTTCCGTGCCCGCGCACGCCGTCGTGCCGGTCGGCGCGGACCAGGCCAAGCCGGCACCGGGCGTGCTGGAGGCCATCGGCGAGGCCGACGTCGTGCTCTTCCCGCCCTCCAACCCGGTCGTCAGCATCGGCACGATCCTCGCCGTGCCGGGCGTACGGGAGGCCATCGCCGACGCCGGAGTGCCGGTCGTCGGGCTCTCCCCCATCGTCGGGAACGCTCCCGTGCGGGGCATGGCCGACAAGGTGCTCGCCGCTGTGGGCGTCGAGTCCACCGCCGCGGCCGTCGCACAGCACTACGGGTCCGGACTGCTCGACGGCTGGCTGGTCGACACGGTCGACGCCTCCGCTGTGGACGAGGTCGAGGCGGCGGGCGTCCGCTGCCGGGCCGTGCCGCTGCTGATGACCGACGACGAAGCCGCGGCCCGGATGGCCCGCGAGGCCCTCACGCTGGCCGAGGAGGTACGGGCGTGAGACCGGTTCCCGCCAACCCGGTTCCCTCGTACGAGGTATGGGCACTGCCCGGGGTGCCGGAAGTGCGGCCCGGGGACGACCTCGCCAAGCTCATCGCCAACGCGGCGACCGCGGAAGGGCTGCCGGGGCTCGCGCACGGGGATGTGCTGCTGGTCACCTCGAAGATCGTCAGCAAGGCGGAGGGCCGCATCGTCCACGCCGAGGATCGCGAGGCCGCGATCGACGCGGAGACGGTACGGGTCGTCGCACGGCGCGGGCCGACCCGGATCGTCGAGACACGGCACGGTTTCGTCATGGCGGCGGCCGGGGTCGACGCCTCCAACACCGCTGCGGGCACTGTGCTGTTGCTGCCCGAGGATCCGGACGGATCGGCGCGGCGGATACGGGACGGGCTGCGGGACGCGCTGGGCGTCGACGTGGGCGTCGTGCTGACCGATACGTTCGGCCGGCCGTGGCGCAACGGTCTGACGGACGTCGCCATCGGGGCGGCGGGTGTGCGCATACTGGACGATCTTCGCGGTGGCGCCGACGCGCACGGCAATCCCCTGAGCGTGACCGTCGTCGCCACAGGCGACGAACTGGCCGCCGCGGGGGACCTGGTGAAGGGCAAGGCCGGCGGGCTGCCTGTCGCCGTACTGCGGGGGCTGCCGCACCTCGTCGACGACGGCGGGCGTGACGAGGGAGAGGCGGGCACCGTCGGGGACAGCGTCGACGAGGGTGCCCGGGGGATGGTGCGCGCCGCAGCCGACGACATGTTCCGGCTGGGCACGTCGGAAGCCGTACGCGAGGCCGTGACGCTGCGGCGTACGGTCCGGGAGTTCACGGACGAGCCGGTGGACGGAGCCGCGGTACGGCGGGCGGTCGCCGCCGCCGTGACGGCGCCCGCACCGCATCACACGACGCCGTGGCGTTTCGTGCTGCTCGAGTCCGCGGAGGCGCGGGTTCGGCTGCTCGACGCGATGAAGGACGCCTGGGTCACGGATCTGCGGAGCGACGGGTTCTCCGAGGAGAGCATCCGCAAGCGGGTCCGGCGGGGCGATGTGCTGCGGCGCGCGCCGTATCTCGTGGTGCCGTGCCTCGTCGCGGACGGATCGCACCCGTACCCGGACGAGCGGCGGGCGACCGCGGAGCGAGAGATGTTCGTGGTGGCCGCGGGAGCCGGCGTGCAGAACCTGCTGGTGGCGCTGGCGGGTGAGCGGCTGGGGTCTGCGTGGGTGTCCTCGACCATGTTCTGCCGCGAGGTAGTGCGGGAGACGCTGGGGCTGCCGGACGACTGGGATCCGATGGGCGCGGTGGCTGTCGGCCACGCGGCGGCCGCACCTCCGGCGCGGGCTGCCCGTGACACGGAGGCATTCATCACCGTGCGATAGCGCCTCCGGCTGGGCCGCACCGGGACGGCGGGGCGCCCACCGCGACGCGGCACGCACGGCAGCACGTCCTTCGACACGGCCGGCCTGATACGCAGAGGGGTTCACCAACACGCGAGGCACGCGCCGCCGTTACCTCCCCGCCCGGGGCGCCGCGACGGGCACGCACCCGCATACACGGCACACCGGGTACGCGGCGGCGGTCGCCACGATGCCAGGCACGTACGGCAGTTACGTCCCCGCACGAGCCATACGGCAGTCCGTAGGCGTTCATGACGGCGCGAGCGCACCGTGGTTGGGCGGGCGGCGTGGGCGCGCGGGAGCGCAAGGTTTCAGACGCGACGAGGGGCGCGCGCTTACTCCTGCAGCCCAGGACGGGCCTGAGCGGACGGGACTTCAGGTGCAGGCGGGCGGGCGCCGCATTGCTGCTCCGGCGTCGGCTGCGCGGGTCGCGCGGCGGCGTCAGAGCCTGCTGATGTCGTTCGGTGCGAAGCGTGGGGCCCTGCGGGGCGGTGTGCGGCCCGACAGGAGGATCAGGCGGCACGCGCGGTGGCGCTGGCCCTCGTACGGGGCCAGCAGTTCGAGCATCATGGCGTCGTCCGCACCGCGCCGACCCGTGAGTGCGTAGCCGACGATCTTCGGCACGTGCAGGTCGCCGACCGTGATCGCGTCGGGTGCGCCATTGCTGCGCTGCAGGGTCTCCGCCGCCGTCCACGGGCCGATACCCGGGATCAGTTGCAGCCGCGCCAGGGCCGCGGGCAGGTCCATGGCCGCCGCCTCTTCGAGCCGACGGGCCACCCGCGCGGCGCGGACGATTGTCGCCGCGCGCTTGCCGTCGACGCCGGCCCGGTGCCACTCCCAGGACGGGACCATCGCCCACGTACGCGGCGTCGGCGGTACGTACAGGCGGTCGAGCGGGCCCGGGGCCGGTTCGCCGTGCCGTTGCAGCAGCAGCCGCCAGGCGCGGTACGCCTCGTCGCTGGTGACCTTCTGTTCCAGGATCGAGGGGATCAGGGATTCGAGAACGAGCCGCGTACGGGTCAGGCGCAGGCCGGGGTGGCGGCGGTGCATCTCGTGGACCAGGCGGTGGCGGGGGGTGAAGGGCGAGGGGTCGTCCTCGCCGCCCAGAATCGCGGGGAGGCTCTCCAGCAGCCAGTCGCCGCCGGGCCCCCACGCCTCGGCCTCGATCTCCCCGGAGCGTGCCGCCAGGCGCAGGGTGCCGGGGCCCGCGGGAGTCCGGCAGGCGCGCCAGACCGAGCCCTCGGGGGTGACCCGGAAGGCCGGGTCACCCGGGCCTCGGCGCAGCGGACCGACCGTCATACCCAGGTCGAGCGGGCCGGGCGGCGTCCAGCGGCGGGTGGCGGCGGCTTGCGCCTGGCGGCGCGGCGCGGGTACCCGCAGGTGGCCGCCGCGCACGGTGCTGCGGGTCGGCCGGTCGGCGTCGGGATCCACGGGGGCCTTTCTCGGAGGTTGTCCTCTGAGGGTAGGCCCTCGGTCCTGGCGCACTGGGTCCGAGGAGGACCGGTGCTCCTGGTGCGAGGAGACCGGAGGTCCGAGGAGGACCGGCGCGCTACGGGGACGAGGAGAACGCGCTACTGGTCCGAGGAGAAGCGGACCGCGCCCTCGGGGATCTGCGCCCCGCACCAGATGCGGATACCGTCCCGCAGCTCGTTGTCCGCGCCGACCACCGCGCCGTCGCCGATCACCGCGCCTTCCAGGACCGTCCGGGCGCCGATACGGGCTCCCGCTCCGATGAGGGAGTCCTGGATCTGCGCGCCGTCGGCGATCATCGCGCCTTCCAGGACCGTGCTGCCGGCGAGGCGCGCTCCGGCGCCGATACGGGCTCCCGCGCCGACGACGGTGCCGCCGGTGAGCTTGGCGTCTCCGGCGACGTCGGCTCCCTCCAGGACCAGCCGGTCGCCGCAGCGTCCCGGCACGGCGGGGGACGGGGCGCGTCCGAGGACCAGGTCGGCCGAACCGCGGACGAAGGCCTGGGGGGTGCCGAGGTCGAGCCAGTAGGTGGAGTCGACCATGCCCTGGAGGTGGGCGCCCGAAGTGAGGAGGCCGGGGAAGGTCTCGCGCTCGACCGAGACGGGGCGGCCCTCGGGGATCGAGTCGATCACGGAGCGGTTGAAGACGTACGCGCCCGCGTTGATCTGGTCGGTGACGATCTCCTCGGGGGTCTGCGGCTTCTCGAGGAAGGCGGTGACGCGGCCGCTCTCGTCCGTCGGGACGAGTCCGAACGCGCGCGGGTCCTCGACCCGGGTCAGGTGCAGCGAGACATCCGCGCCGGACGTCTCGTGTGTGTCCACGAGGGCCCGGATGTCGAGGCCGGTCAGGATGTCGCCGTTGAAGATGAGCACCGGCTCGTCCGGGCCCGAGTACAGGCGTGAGGCGACATTGCGGATGGCGCCGCCGGTACCGAGCGGCTCGTCCTCGGTGACGTATTCGAGATGCAGCCCGAGAGCGGAGCCGTCGCCGAAGTATGGCTCGAACACCTCGGCGAGATACGACGTCGCGAGGACGATGTGTTCGACACCAGCCGCGCGGGCGCGCGCCAACTGGTGGGTGAGGAACGGGACGCCCGCTGCCGGGACCATGGGCTTGGGCGTGTGCACCGTCAGCGGGCGCAGCCGCGTGCCCTTGCCGCCGACCAGGAGGATCGCTTCTGTCACCGTGTCTTCTCTGCTTCCTGCCAGGGGCCGGGCCGGGGTCCCAGCTCGGGGAGCTCGGCGGCCAGTGTATGCAGTCGCCGGGCGGCTGACGTGGACTGACGCACAGAGCCGTCGGCGTCAGTCCGTGTCAGCCGTCAACGGCCCTGGAGCCGGGCCGCGGTGTTGCGGGCAGTGCCGAGTTTGCTGTAGAGGCGGCTTCCGGGGCACTCGGTGGCGAATCCGTCGCGGTGCCCGGAGATGACATTGAACTTGGCGACGGTGCCCTTCTTGAACTTGTCGCCCCCGGCGGAGGTCAGCCAGGTCTTGCCGCGGGGATCGCCTCCGAACAGGCCGAGCTTCCAGGCTGTGAGCTGTGCGACGGCATTCACCGCGGCGGCGGGCGGGTTGGAGCTGGTGTACGTCCCGAGTACGGCGATGCCCATGGTGTTGCTGTTGAAACCGAGGGTGTGAGCGCCCATGACCGGTCTTGCCACCCCTCCCGCACGGCCTTCGTAGATGGTGCCGCACTTGTCGATGGCGAAGTTGTAGCCGAAGTCGCGCCAGCCGCTGCTCTCGACGTGGTAGCGGTAGATACCGCGCAAGAGGGACGGAACCTCAGCGCAGGTGTAGTTGTTCCCTGTCGCGCTGTGGTGGATGAAGGCGGCCTTCACCGTGGTGCTGTAGGCGAAGTCGCGCTCGCGCAACTTCTCGTCCGCGCCCCAACCCGCCCGGGTGATGATGCGGGGGCGCGGGCCGATGTGCGGGGCCGCCGCCGCGGGCCCGTTCGCTCCGTCGGCGTTCTCCGTTTCCTCCTGCGGCTCGGCCTTGTCCTTGGCGGTGATCTCGGCCGCGCCCAAGGGGGCGAACTCGGCGTTGACCGCGGAGCTGGCGGCCTCCTCCGGGGTCAGCGCGGGTGGGTCGGCGGACTCGTCCGGAGAGCTGTCGGCATGTTGAGCCCCCGACGAGCCCGGGTCACCGTCGCCGGTGTCCACCCGGCCGGCGCCCGACTCGGCGCCTCCGCCGTCGCCCTGCTCTGCGCCCGGGACTTCACTCGAGTCGGCGCCCGACTCGGTGCCCGAGCCTTCGACCCTGCCGGAGCCTGGGTCGGAGCCCGTGTCCGCCCCCGCGTCGGAGCCCGAGTCGGTGCCCGTGCCCGAGTCGGTGCCCATGCCCGAGTCGGTGCCGGTGTCGGCCCCCGTGTCCTCGCCCATGTCGTCCCAGGGATCGTCGCCCGGATCGACGAGTGCGAGACGCAGCCCGCCCGGCAGTGCGGCCTGCCCCGTCCGGTTCGCGGGCGCCTCGGGCACGGCCCGTACCTCTACGCCGTCCGAGTTCCCGACCCACAGCGGGGCGGTACTGCCGTGCGTCTTCCCGGCGCGCCGCTCGGGCGAGTCCGGGTCCGGGGCGTCGTCGTTGTGGATCTGGAGCTCCTGCCAGGGGGTCCAGCGATGCGTGCCGACCGCCCGGGTGCGTACCTGCACTTGGCCGTGGAGCTCGGATGCGGCGTCGTCCCAGATGACACCGACGAGCGAGAAGGGCTTGACGTCCCGGGCCGGAAGCCCTTGCGCGGAGGGCGTGTCCGGGGTCGTCCGGGAACGGTCGGGGGCCTCGAGCACGCCGAGCGGCAGCGACTGCGTGCTGCCCGCACGTTCGGCCGTGTAGGGGGGCGGGTGGACGCCGGTCGCTCCTGCCGGCAGGGCAAGCGGGAGTGCGAGTGCGGCCGTGCAGGCCACGCCCATCGAGCAAACAAGGAGTGCACGCATGAATGAAATCGTGGTCATACATGAACAATTCTGTCTATTCGTAAATTGACGGGCAGTCGGCCGAACCGGTGGCGCCAGAGGGGTCCGGCCACCGCTGCGGGCCGACGGCCGGCGCGTACGCTGGCGCGCGTGAACGCCACCGACCGCACCCCTGCCGACCTGCTGCGATCCGCGCTCGCCGCGGACCCGGCCCGCCCGCTGGTCACCTACTACGACGACGCCACCGGCGAACGCGTCGAACTGTCCGTGGCCACCTTCGCCAATTGGGTGGCGAAGACCGCCAACCTCCTCCAGGACGAACTGAGCGCCCAGCCCGGCGACCGGCTGGCCCTGCTGCTTCCGGCTCACTGGCAGACCGCCGTCTGGGTGCTCGCCTGTTCCTCCACCGGCGTCGTCGCCGACCTCGGGGGCGACCCCGGGGCCGCCGATCTGGTGGTCAGCGGCCCGGACACCCTGGAGGAGGCCCGCGCCTGCGGCGGGGAACGCGTGGCGCTCAGCCTGCGCCCGATGGGCGTGCGCTTCCCGCAGCCGCCGGAGGGCTTCGCCGACTACGCGGTGGAGGTGCCGAGCCAGGGCGACCGCTTCACGCCGTACGCCCCCGTGGACCCGGACGCGCCCGCGCTGGCTTTCGCGGGCAGCGGCGAGCTCACTGCGGCGCAGGCCGTCGAGCAGGCGCACGCCGACGCCCTGACCCGCAGTCTGACGCCCGTGTCCCGGCTGCTGTCCGGACTGCCGTACGACACCTGGGACGGACTGTCGGCCGGGCTGCTCGCCCCGCTGGCCGCCGGGGGCTCGGTCGTCCTGTGCCGGAACCTCGACCAGCTGTCCCCGGAGGCCCTGGAGCAGCGGCGGGAGAGCGAGCGGGTGACCGCGACGGCGGTCTGATCCGGCCGCCGTCCATCCGAGCGGCCGCCGCCGGCCGGCCGCCGGGAACGGCACGACCGACGGAGCGGCCCGGCCAAGGCCGCCGCGCGACCTTCCGGCCGACCACCCGTCCGGCGCAGAGCGGGCCTGGCCTCCGGGCTCCGCAGACCACCGGGGGCGATGATTGGCATACGTACAACCATGCGAGGGGCTCGGCGGTCTGCTCCTGTGACCGGCCGCCCCGAGCGGGTGCGACGCCGCCTTACTCCGTGAGGGATGGACGCAGACGTGACCGAAAGCGCTGGCACGCCAGACGGCCCGGAGGGTCCCACCGACGCGGAGGCGTCGGACGGAACCTCTGGGCCCGCGGCCACCCCACCGGGCCGGAAAAAACCCTGGCTGCGCTGGACGGCGCTGGGTTCCTCGGTGGCGCTCCTGGTGGCGGCCGGCGTGGGCTGGATGCTCTACCAGAAGCTCGAGGGCAACATCACGACGGACACGGGCACCGCCGAAGAGCTCGAGCGGTACGAGGCCGAACGCCCGGCATCGATGGTGCACGACGCCCAGAACGTCCTGCTCATCGGCTCCGACAACCGTGGCGACGGCAACAGCGGGTACGGCAGGGACAACGGCACCCAGCGCTCGGACACCACGATCCTGCTCCACGTCGCGGCGAACCGGAAGAGCGCCACCGCGGTCAGCATTCCGCGCGATCTGATGGTGGACGTCCCGGGCTGCCGGAAGCCGGACGGCAAGCAGAGCAAGCCGCAGTTCGGCCAGTTCAACTCGGCGTTCGAACTGGGCGGGCCGGCCTGCACGATCCGTACGGTCGAGAACCTCACCGGTATCCGGGTCGACCACCACATGATCGTGGACTTCACCGGGTTCAAGGAGATGGTGGACGCGGTGAAGGGCGTGGACATCTGCCTCAAGGACCCCATAAAGGACGAGGAGGCGCGCCTCGAACTGCCCGCCGGCCGCCAGAAACTCAACGGCGAGCAGGCGCTGGGCTATGTACGCGCCCGCTACAGCATCGGCAACGGCAGCGACACCGAGCGCATGGACCGGCAGCAGCAGTTCCTCGGGCAGCTGGTGAAGAAGGTTCAGAGCAATGGCGTGCTGCTGAACCCCGGCCGGCTCTACCCGGTGCTGGACGCCGCAACCTCCTCGCTCACCACCGACTCGGGGCTGGACTCGCTGCGGGAGCTCTACGATCTGGTGCGCAGCGTGCGCAAGATCCCCACGGAAAAGGTGCAGTTCCTCACCGTGCCGCGCCGCCCGTATTCCGCCAACGCGAACCGGGACGAACTCGTACAACCCGATGCGGCGCAGCTGTTCAACCTCCTCCGCAACGACCTCGGCGTGACGGTGTCCCCGCAGGAGCGGCGGGAGACCGAGGCGGACGGCAGCGCGCCGCCGGACAACGAGCCGGAAACGATGGACAGTGATCCGAAAGCCACGGACGATCCGAGCGGGGAACCGAACGAACCGACGCCCACCTACCGGGGTACGACGGCCGCCAGCGGGATGTGCGAATAGAGCGTCGCAGGGGCCCGTGCTCCGCCGACTCGATGGGATTGAGCAGATTGCCCAGTTGTAAGGGGAGTGGAATTTGCCACCGGCGTCGCCCCACGCTGAACTGGGCGGATAGTGTGAGCGATCCGGTGCCGCGGGCTTGACCGCCGGGGCACCTGAGGACGATGAACCGAGCGCCTTGAGGGGGAGGCGCCGCGTGGCACCGACGGAGGATTCAGGCGACCGTGGACGCGCAAGGACGTGGGCGGGCGGGCGATTTCGACCCCGCAGACCAGTGGGTGTTCGACCCGAACACCGGCAACTACGAACTGCGACTGGATCATTCCGCAGAGCAGTCGACTCCCCCTGCGCAGCGCAGAGCGTCCTCGCGAAGGGGCAACCCGGCCGAGGAGGGCACCCGTCGCCGCCGCGAGGTTCCCCCCCAGCGCGGCCGCCGTGCCGCGGGCGGCCGCGGAGCCCCGCCGCCGGCCAGCAGCCGCCGCAAGCCGAAGGCCAAAGCGGAGGGCAAGCGGAAGGCGCTGTACTGGACCGGAGGCGTGATGGCCTTCGTGCTGGTCGCCGGCTGCACGGGCGCGTACTTCCTGTACCAGCACTTCAACGGCAACCTCAGCACGGTCGACATCGGCAACGCGGGCAGTGGCGCCATCGGCGACGGGCCGATGAACATCCTGGTGCTGGGTACCGACGTCCGCACGGGCAAGGGCAACCAGGGCTACGGCGACCCGGGCAGCGTCGGTCACGCCGACACCACGATCCTCTTCCATGTCTCCGAGGACCGTACGAACGCCACCGCGCTGAGCATCCCGCGCGATATGGTCACCGACATCCCCGACTGCCCGACCAAGCAGAAGGACGGCTCGACCAAGGTCGTCCCGGCGACGCCGGAAAGCCGGTTCAACACCAGTCTCGGCCAGGGAGGCCGCGACCCCGGCTGCACGATGCGTACGGTCAAGAAGCTCACCGGCCTCGAGATCGACCACTTCATGATGGCCGACTTCAACGCGGTCAAGACGCTGTCCACCGCGGTGGGCGGTGTCGAGGTGTGCCTCGGCAAGGACATCGACGACCCCAAGTCGCACCTCAAGCTCAGCAAGGGCAAGCACAACATCCAGGGCGACGACGCGCTGGCGTTCGTCAGGACCCGGCACGGCCTGGAGTTCGAGAGCGACCTCGACCGGATCAAACTCCAGCAGCAGTTCCTGAGTTCCATGATCCGCAAGATGAAGTCCAGCGGCACCCTCAGCAGCCCCAAGAAGCTCTGGGACCTGGGCAACGCCGCCACCAAGGCCCTGACCGTCGACACCGGCATAGGCAGCGTCGACAAACTGACGGACCTGGCCCAGAGCCTCAGCAAGGTCAATCTCAAGAACATCACCTTCACCACCCTGCCCGTCGTCGACAACCCCACGGAGGAGGTCGCCTCGACGGTCGTCGTCGACGAGGCGAAGGCCGACCCGCTCTTCGCGATGATGAAGCAGGACGTGTCCCTGACCGAGGTGAAGAAGAAGCAGCAGGCCGCGAAGGACCGGCAGGCCGCCAAGCTCAAGGGCGCCAAGGCCGATCCGGCCGACGTCCGGGTCAAGGTACTGAACGGAAGCGGGGAGTTCGGCGCTGCCCAGGAGACCGTCGACTGGATGCAGAACACCGAGCAGATGCGGCGCTCCAGCAACGGCGGGAACGCTTCGGGGAATCTGCCGAAGACCACGCTGGAGTACGCCCCGAACCAGGCCGACCAGGCGCGCCGCCTGGCCGACAGCATGGGGCTGCCCGCCTCCGCCATGAAGGAGGGGACCGAGGATGCCGAGCCCCTGGCGCAGATGACGCTCACTTTGGGCGCGGACTTCAAGGGAGCGGGCACGCCTCTCAGCGCTCCGACGAAGGCACCGGAGGGGGTCCAGAAGGTGGGAGCGGACAAGGAAGTCTGCGCCAAGTGACACGACCGGCCACTGGCGCCGTACTTCACAACAGGAACAGCGGGGGAGGGGCCCAGTGCGGCAGAGCAGTGTGCAGGAGCGGTACGAGGACGGCGTCCGGGGCGGGGACACGAACCCCGCTGCCGATGAAGGAGGCCGGCGTCGCGGTGCCCCACGGCGGCGCCGCGGCAAACGCCGGATACTCCGCTGGTTCGCCACCATGGCGGCCCTGTTGATACTTGGCACGGCCGGCGCCGGATACCTCTACTACGAGCACCTCAACGGCAACCTCGGGAAGGACGAGCTGAACCTCGGCACCAACCGGCTCGACAAGAGCTCCCCGAACGCCGACGGCCAGACTCCGCTCAACATCCTTCTCCTCGGCTCCGACAGCCGTAACTCCGCGGAGAACGTACGGCTCGGCGGCTCGCGGGCCGACGCGGACCGCCCCCCGCTGGCCGATGTGCAGATGCTGCTGCACGTAGCGGCCGACCGCCGCAGCATGTCGGTGATCAGCGTTCCGCGCGACACCCGGGTGACCATCCCCAAGTGCACCGACACCGATGACGGCAAGGTCTACCCGGAGACCAGCACGACCATCAACTCCAGCCTCCAGAACGGCGGTCCGGGCTGTACGGTCGCCACCTGGGAGGAGCTGACCGGCATCCCGGTCGACCACTTCATGATGATCGACTTCTCGGGTGTGGTCGACATGGCCGACGCGGTCGGGGGCGTTCCGGTCTGCGTGGACAGCAACGTCTACGACGACAAGTCCGGGCTCCGGCTCAAGAAGGGCGATTCGGTTATCAAGGGCGAGCAGGCCCTGCAGTGGCTGCGTACCCGGCACGGCTTCGAGGACGGCAGCGACATAGGCCGGGCCAAGGCCCAGCACATGTACATGAACTCGATGGTCCGGCAGCTGAAGGCCGGCAGCAAGCTCAGCGACCCGGCGAAGCTCAACAACCTCGCCGAAGCCGCCACCAAGGCCCTCACCGTCGACAACGGCCTGGGCACCGTGAAGAAGCTCTACGACCTCGGCAACGACCTCAAGCGGGTGCCGACGAGCCGGATCACCATGGCGACCATGCCCTGGGTTCCGGACTCGCAGAACGCCGCGCACATCGTGCCGAAGCCGGGCGACGCCGACAAGATCTTCTCGCTGGTGCGCAACGACATCGCGCTCGACGGCAAGGACAAGAAGAAGCCCGGCGCGAAGAAGTCCCCCGCCCCCAAGGACCCGGCGGCGCCCAAGGGCGAGATCCCGGTCACCGTGCAGAACGGCACCGGAACGGCCGCGCAGATCGCCGTACGGGGCCGCGCCGCACAGGTCGCCGGCCATCTCTCCCAGCTCGGCTTCACCCGGAGCGTCGCCGACGGGACCCCCAAGTCGCGGGCGGACACGACGATCTCGTACCCGAAGGGGAGTCTGCGCGGGGACGCCCTGGCGGTGGCGAAGGAGCTCGGGCTGCCGGACAGCGCGGTCCGGCACTCCACGGCCGTGCCCCAGGTCACCCTGGTCATCGGCGCGGACTGGCGTGCGGGCACGGCTTATTCCAAGGCCGGAGGAACGGGCAGCGGCGACGACAAGGCCCCGGACAGCGCCGACACACTCAACGGCAGTGACAAGTCGGCCTGCATGAAGGTGAACCCGGCGAACGTCTTCTGAGCCGGTCCGAGGCGAACGCCTTCATGTGTGAGACGTGTGAGAGCGGAGGGGCCGGACCCAGTGGGGCCGGCGCCAGTCCGAGCACGAAGACCAGCACCGGCCAGCCCTCCAGCCGCCCGCCGGTGCCCATCCCCAGCGGGACGGTGGTGT
>NZ_JBEXKU010000079.1:0-33951 GCF_040609575.1 Streptomyces sp. NPDC004647
TCGCCGCCCGACAGCGTGCCCGACGGCCGGTCGAGCGAGAGGTAGCCCAGGCCGATCTCCACGAACGAGTCGAGGGTGTGCTGCAGCGCGGCGAGCAGCGGCGCCACCGACGGCTCGTCCAGGCCGCGGACCCATTCGGCCAGGTCGCTGATCTGCATCGCGCACGCATCGGCGATGTTGATCTTGCCGATCCGCGACGACCGGGCCGCCTCGCTGAGCCGGCTGCCATCGCACTCGGGACAGTCGGTGAAGGTGACCGCCCGGTCCACGAACGCCCGGATATGCGGCTGCATCGCCTCCCGGTCCTTGGAGAGGAACGACTTCTGAATCTTGGGGATCAGCCCCTCGTAGGTGAGGTTCACGCCCTCGACCTTCACCTTGGTCGGCTCCCGGTGGAGGAAGTCGTGCAGCTCGGACTCGGTGTAGTCGCGGATCGGCTTGTCCGAGTCGAGGAAGCCCGACCCGGTGAAGAGCCGCACCATCCAGCCGTCCACGGTGTAGCCGGGGATGGTGATCGCGCCCTCGGCGAGCGATTTGCTCTCGTCGTAGAGCTGGGTCAGGCCGATGTCGGTCACACTGCCCATGCCCTCGCAGCGCGGGCAGGCGCCGGCGGGCAGGTTGAAGCTGTAGTGGAACGACGGCCCGGCACTCGGCTCGCCGAGCCGGCTGAAGACGATCCGCAGCATCGCGTTGGCGTCGGTGGCGGTGCCGACCGTGGAGCGGGAGTTGGCGCCCATCCGCTCCTGGTCGACGATGATCGCCGTTGTCAGCCCCTCCAGCAGGTCGACCTCGGGCCGCGCCAGCGTCGGCATGAAACCCTGGACGAAGGCGCTGTAGGTCTCGTTGATCAGCCGCTGCGACTCCGCGGCGATCGTGCCGAAGACCAGAGAGCTCTTGCCCGAGCCGGAGACGCCGGTGAACACCGTCAGCCGGCGCTTCGGGATCTCGACGCTGACGTCCTTGAGGTTGTTCTCGCGCGCGCCCTGCACGCGGATCAGATCGTGGCTGTCGGCAGCGACGTGCAGCGCAGGCGACTGCGTGTCCGTCCTCTTGGCCATGCTCATCGTGTCTCCATCAATTAGGCGGGCCGCCTGGCTCGATAACCAGCTTCGAGCAGTACGTGTGGTTACGGTGCGGGAGAAATCACCTGGCGCGGTGGCCGCTTGAGGAGGCGACATGAAGTACGGCGTCGCAGGGCTCGAGCGTTGCGGCGTCAAGCGGGAAGTATCCCTGTTCAGGGCGGACGTCTGTGCGGGCATGCAGTGCAGTGGCGCCGAGGGCCCCGCGGAGCCGGTTCGCGTCGAAGAAGGCGCATTCGTGTGTCGCCTGTTGCACGGCGTCCCTCACCGCTGCCGGTCGCTCCAGCGCTCATCGTGGTCGAGGAGCCGCTCCAGGTCCGCGTGGCCATGGAGAAACGAGTCTGGGCCGAGATGCTCGGTCAGGTAGCCGTGAAGGTGCTGCAGGTAGCGGCGGGAGCTGGGTGCGCTGGTCGTCTCCAGGGGCGCATCGAAGCCGTAGAACGCCAGCCGCTCGGCCGCCGGACGGCCGTGGTTGTACGCGCGCATCCAGGCCACGAGCTCGCGAATGGCGTCCAGTTGGCCGAGGCCGTGGCTGAAGCTCTCGGCCATGGCCTGATTGAGTGTCCCGGCTTCGCCGCGGACAAACGCGTCAAACTGCAGCGCAGCGATCTGATCGGACTCCACCGCTATCGACCGAAAGCCGTGCTCGACAAGCACCTGGAAGATTCGGTTGCGCAGGTATGGAAAGACCGGCTCGCCATGTGTCGGCTCACCGAGTGCCAGCGGTTTCGGCGGCGAGTCACGAGCCTCGATGAGGGAGGACAGCGCCGCGGTGAGCTCGCGACCATCGTCGAGAGCAAACGACCCATAGACGGCTGCGGTTATCGGAGAAGTCGAAGCCATGACCTCTACCGTATCGTTGAACCACCCGTGTAAACTTGATGGCTGGATATGCGAGCAATTGGGGCATGAACCTTCAAACTGCTGTACAGGTCGCAGGTGAGCGCTACCGCCCTGTGCACCTCGCCCGGGAACATGGGATCTCCACCCAAGCGGTACGCAACTACGAGCGCGACGGCCTGCTCCCGCCAGCCGAACGCACCCCCAGCGGCTACCGCAGCTACTCGTCCGTACACATCCACGCCCTTCGCGCCTACCTAGCGCTCATCCCCGCACACGGCTACGCGACCAGCGGTCAGATCATGCACGCGGCCAACCGTGGCGATCTGGGTACCGCACTACGAGCGGTCGACCGCAGCCATGCCCAACTGCTCCGCGACCGCGAAACGCTCGACGCCGTCGAAGCTACCGTCGACGCGCTCGGCCGGTCCCCAGCCGCCGATCCCCCCGACCGCCCCCTCTCGATCGGCCACCTCGCTCACCGACTCGGCGTCTCGCCGGCGACCCTAAGAAAGTGGGAACGCGCCGGGATTCTCATGCCTGAACGCGACCCACATACCCGCCACCGCCACTACACCGCAGGCGACGTCCGCGACGCCGAACTCGCCCACATGCTCAGACGCGGTGGTTACCTACTGGGCCACATCACCATGGTCATGCACCAGGTCCGCAGCGTCGGCGGCCCCGAGCCACTCGCCCTCTCACTCAACGATTGGCGACAACGACTCGCCGACCGCGGACGAGCCATGCTCACCGCTGCCGGAAAGCTTGCTGAGTACCTCCGCGTGCTGGACAACGCGCGACACGGCGACGCGTGAACCACGTCTCGCACAGAACCGGAAACGGCCCGGGCTCGATCAGGGGTCGGTTGGTTCGCCGCTCGTTAACGGCACCCCAGGAGGGTAGGACCCTGCGAATGGCTCGCTCATCCCGATCAACAAGGCAGGGAGTTGCTCAGAGGGGACCCGAGGTCTTGGTGGATTCGTGGTTGGTCTCGGCCGACGTTGTCCGCTGTTCACCATCGGTGTGGGGGCCGTAGTCGGGCAGAGAAATGTCTCCGGCTTTGGCGAACTGTGCGGCGAGTAGCTTCCGCATCGGCCAGCGGTTCATCGAGCGCATCGAGAACTCCCGCAACCGGATGGCGAGCGCGCTGGAGGGCGCGTATCCCGAGGCGCCGCCGGGTGGCAATTGCTGGGCTTGGCCGACGTAGGGGCGCATGACGCGCTCGTAGTTCGGGAAGGCGGTGCGGTGGTCACCGTCGGCGGAGGCGAGTTCACCCGCGAGCACGTAGGCGCCGACCAGGGCCAGGCTGGTGCCCAGGCCGGTGAGCGGTGTCGGGCAGTAGCCGGCGTCGCCGAGTAGCACCACCCGGCCGCGAGACCAGTGGTCGAGGCGTACTTGGCCCATGGAGTCGAAGAAGAAGTCGGATGCCGTGCGCATCGCTCTCAGCAGGCGGGGGACCTCCCATCCGGCGTCGGCGAAGTGTCGAGCCACGATGCCCTGCTGTGCGGCGTTATCGCGGCGGTCGTAGGTGATCGGTGCCGAGCGGAAGCTCAGACCGGCCTTGACTTCGCCGGCGAGACGGCCTGGCCGGGCCGAGGCGACGAGCCCGCGGGGTGCGTTGTACATCTGATACCAGCCGTCGAGGTCCATGTCCTCGGTGGCGGTGAACCACGCGGTGTAGAGGTTCAGAGGGCGGACGCAGTCCGATTCCGGTCCGAAGGCCAGGGCACGCACGATGGAGTGCAGCCCGTCCGCACCGACGACCATCCCGAATCGGCGTGGGGTTTCTTTCTCGAAGGTGACGGTCACTCCGTCGTCGTCCTGCTCGAGCCCGGTGATGGTGTCGTCGAAGAGATACTCGGTGTCCGGCAGGGTGGCGTCGTGCAGCAGGCGTGCAAGGTCACCGCGCAGTATCTCGATCTCGGAGACGATTCCTTCGCCCTCGAAGCTGTCTGCCGGCATCCGGGCTGTGATGCGGCCGGAGGCATTGACGAGCGCAAGGCCGCGCTGGTTGACGCGTACCGCCTGCGCGCGGTCCATCAGGCCCATTTGCGTGACCACGGCCCGGGCAGCGCCCCGTAGATCCACGGTCTGGCCTCCCGGCCTGGGTGTTGGTGCGCGCTCGACGACCGTGACGGTGAACCCCGCCGTGCGTAGCCAGTACGCCAGCGCGAGGCCGGCGATGCCGGCACCGGAGACGAGTATGTCGGTGTTACGCATGACATGGAATGTACGGTGTACGCAGGCACTCAGGCAAGCGTACGGGCGCTGTTTGATAGGCAGTTCGAGCGCACAGTGCACTAGTGCGTAGCGTCTCGGACCGCCCGGGCGGGCACACCGGGAGACGGCGCCTCGGCGTGACGCTAGGGTGTTAGCGCATTCAGGTGCACTAGTGCAGGGGGCCGTGAATGAACGGGCGGGGCGCACCGCGCTACAGCCGGATCGCCGACGAACTGCGGCAGCGAATCGAGACGGGAGAGCTGGCACCGGGCGACCGAGTGCCCTCAACCCGCGAGATCACCCAGCAGTGGGGGGTCGCGATGGCGACCGCGACCAAAGTGCTCACCGAGCTCCGCCACCAGGGCCTGGTCCACGCGGTTCCCGGCGTCGGGACAGTCGTGAAAGACAGGAGTCGGCCCGTACGCACCGGCCGGCCCACCGCCGCGGCGCGCCGGGACACACCCACCACCTCGGCCGTGTCCATCCAGCGAAAGAGCGCCGCGGACCAGGCACTCACGCTTGAACGGATCGTTGCTGCGGCCGTCGCGGTCGCCGACGCGGAGGGAGTGGCGGCAGTCTCGATGCGCCGGGTCGCCGCCGATCTGGGGGTGGCGACCATGTCGCTGTACCGGCATGTGGCCGACAAGGACGACCTGCTGACGCAGATGATGGACGCGGCCTTTCGTCAGTGGTCGTTCCCGGAAAACCCGCCGGAGGGCTGGCGGGACCGGCTCGCGCTCGCCGGTCGGACGCTGTGGGAGATGTTCCGCCGCCACCCGTGGCTTGCCCCGGCTCTGTCGTTGACCCGGCCGCAGGCGATTGCCGGCGCCCTGCCCTTCACTGAGTGGGTTCTCACCGCCTTGGACGGCTGCGACCTCGATCTCTCGACTGCCTTCACCGTGCACCTCACGCTGTTCAACTACGTTCGCGGGACTGCCGTCAACATCGAGATGGAGGCGGAGGCGGAGGCACTCAGCGGCCTGAACAACGAGGAGTGGATGGACACTCAGGAACCCGCCCTCCAGGCGATCCTGGCCACGGGGCCGTTCCCGAGACTCACGCTGCTCACCACGGCGGGATACGGCCTCAACCTCGACGACTTGTTCGAGTTCGGCTTGCAGCGTCTCCTTGACGGCATGGCAGTACTCGTCGAAGAAACGGCCCGACCAGCCGCAGCTCGTCCGGATCCATGACCGTCATGGAGCCGATCCGACCGCACGGTTCGCGGTCGGCTCCCCGGCCTCCGGGCCGATCGTGCTGCGGGGGCCTGGGCACCATGGTGGCGGCTCGGGTAGCAGCTGAAGATCAGCCTCGCTGCCCGGATCTCGCTCGGCCGAATGGGACGCCCCGACGAAGTCGCCGCCGCAGCCGTCTTCCTCCCCTCGGACCCGGAGCTCCTTCACCACCGGAACCGAACTGTCCCTCGACGGCGGCCTCGCCCAGGTCTGAGCGCGCCCATGGGGCGCTCGGCCGCGTAGCGGGCGGGGGCGGTGGACATGACCGCGCTCCTCGCGCAAGCCGACGGCCAAGCCCGGTGCGGGGCTCCCGGAACGAACTGACTGTCCCAGCCGTGCGGGAAAGCGCACCGTTCGCGGTGGTGACAGCAACACCCCGAACAGGGGGCTGCGCGGCTGTTCTGCTCATCACCGCCTCCGTACCTTACTGGCATGTACCAGCGGACGTCGTCCAAGGGGGCCCTGGCCATCGCACTCGCTGCGCTGCCGGAATGCTCGCCGACTGCCGCAGTCCCGGCTTCCCGAGCCGATGCGCATCCCGTCGCGTCGGTCGTACGCGCGAGGCAAGAGCACGGCTGCCCAGCACGGTCATCCATCTGTCCGGTCCACGACGTCCCTGAGCCGTGCCCCAAATCGACAGGCCTCGCTGGACGCTGCAGCCCCTGGCGGGGGCTCTCGGGAGGCGCCCAGAGCGGGAACTGAAGCCCACCGAACGGAGAACGGCATCATGCCTTCGGCATCCTCCATCACATCAACCACCAGCAACTACTTAGCCTTCATCGCGGACTCCGAGGAGCACATAAGGGCTGCTCAGAGGCTGCGGTACAAGGTCTTCGGCGAGGAGATGGGCGCAACTCTCCACACGCCCCTGCCCGGCCACGACATCGACCCGTACGACGATCTCGTGGACCACCTGATCGTCACCGACACCATGACCGACGAAGTGGTCGGCACCTACCGACTGCTGCCGCCCGGACGCGCCGAACGGTCCTACTCGGACAGCGAGTTCGACTTGCGGGCGCTCGACGAACTGCGCCCGTCCATGATCGAGGCCGGTCGTTCCTGCGTGCATCCGGACCACCGTTCGGGTGCGGTGATCAACCTCATGTGGTCCGCACTCGCCCGCTACCTCCTGCTTTCTGGCCACCGCTATCTGGCCGGCTGCGCCTCCGTCCCCCTGGACGACGGCGGTCAGGCCGCGTCCAGCGCTTGGCTGCTCGGCACGTCCAAGCACGCCTCGCCACCCGAGCTGCGGGTGCACCCCCGCCACCCGTGGATGCCCACCGAGCTCATGGCGGTACGCCCCAGCTACGCCGACCTGCCGCCGCTGCTGCGCGGCTACCTCCGGCTCGGTGCGTGGATATGCGGTGCGCCCACGCACGACCCCGAGTTCGACGTCGCCGACTTCTTCGTCCTGCTGGACATGGACCGGCTGAGCGACCGGTACCGCCGCTATTTCCTCGGGGAGACCCGATGAACCCCTGGGCCGTGGAATCACTGTGCACCCCGGCCTGCGCCACCGATGCGGCACCGCGGGTCTCGCTCGGTGAAAGGGTCCGCCGCTACGCCTCGTTGACATGCGCACTCAGCCGGGGTGTGTCGGTGGGTGGGCGACTGGCCGAACCCGGGGTGCTGCGCACCCGGGCCCGAGCCGTTCTGAGGGCCCTAGGAGTACGGCTGGAGGCCGGCACCGAGCCGTTGAGGGTGCCCGGATGCGCGGGTGGCACCGGCACCCTGATCGTCGCCAACCACATCTCCTGGCTCGACGTCATCTCCCTGCTCGCCGTCGAGCCTGTGGCTCTTCTCGCGAAGCGAGAAGTGGGACGGTGGCCGGTCATCGGCACGCTGGCACGGCGCTCAGGCACCCGATTCATCGACCGTGACAGGGTGCGCGAACTGCCCAAGGTGATCGAGAGCTTGGCATCGATGCTGCACGCCGGCCGGTCTGTCATGGTCTTCCCTCAGGCGACGACCTGGTGTTCCGTGTCCGGTGGTCGGTTTCGGCGGGCCACTTTCCAAGCGGCGGTCGAGGCGGGCGCGCCCGTACGGCCGGTGACGATCGACTACTACCAGAACGGCACCCCCAGTACGGTGGCCGGCTTCCTTGGCGATGAGGACTTCGGAGCCTCGCTGCGCCGGGTTGTCGGCGCCGGCGGCCTGGCCGCGCGTGTCACGGCACACCGCCCCTTGTTCGGAGCCGACCGGCGGACGCTGGCCGCGGAAGCGCGAGCGGCCGTATCGGTCTCGGAGCTGCCCGCCCATGCTTGAGTTGTTCGACCGGCTGGTTGAGCTGTTGCAGAGCAGTTTGGACTCACCCTGGCTCTGGCTCATCGTCCTGCTGGTGGCCGGCCTGGACGCCCTGCTGCCGTTCATGCCGAGCGAGACGACCGTCGTCACCGTGGCGGTGCTGCTCGGCTCGGACCTGCCGCGGCTGGGGGTGCTCGTTGTCGTCGCCGCGGTCGGCGCTGTGTGGGGCGACTGCCTCAGCTACGGCGTGGGCCGGTGGTTCGGGCCGAAGGCGGTGAACCGGCTGATGCGCGGGGAGAAGGGCAGGGAGCGGTATCGGTGGGGCCGGAAGATGGTCGACCGGCACGCCGCGACACTGGTGGTCGCGGCCCGTTTTCTGCCGGGCGGACGGGTTGTGTCCGGCATATCCACCGGGAGCCTGGGCTTCCCGTTTCACCGCTTCGTCGTCCTGGACGTGGTCGGGGCGAGCATCTGGGCGGTCAGCAGCACGGCCATCGGCTTCATCGGCGGGGCGAGTTTCAGTGACGATCCGGCCAAGGGGCTGCTGCTGGCCTTCGCCCTGGCCCTGGTTGTCGTCGGGGTGGTCGACACGACACGCAGACTGCATGCGCGACGGTCGTACGGCGCGTCGGCCGTGCGCGGCACGGGCCGGATGGAACCCGCTGTCGAACCCATTGTGGAACCGGTGGTGGACGCCGACTGCGGCTGAGTCCGCTGGTGCGCTGGAGGACTCTATGGGTGGTGTGGCGTGCGGGCCTGTGCGAGGGACCCGATCCACGTGCTCACGGCTCTGTCCAAGGACGTCGCCCAGGTGTCGAGGAGGTTGTGGCCCGCCGCGGCCGATGCGTGGGTGGGGTCGCCGAGGACGCCGTTGGGAGTTACGGCGCGGAGGCCTGAGCGGCGGAGGGAGGGCATGAGGTCGGCGAGGGGGCGGGTGGTGCCGGGTTCGGCTCGGTCCGTGCGTACGGTGTCGGGGCGCAGAGTGAGCATGGCCGAGGTTTCCCGATGGCCGGCGTGGCTGTCGGCCGGGTCGCCGGTGGGGAGCCACGCCAGTACGTTGCGGCCCTCGGCGCACAGTCGGGCTGTGGCGCGGTGCAGGGGCTCGGCGTTGCCGCCGTGGGCGCAGACCAGGATGACTCCCGCGAAGGCGTCGGCGGAGCGGACGAGTTCGATGAGCAGCATTTCCAGGGCGGTCCGGCCGATGGAAAGTGTGCCGGGGAAGTGGGCGTGTTCGCCGCTGGAGCCGTAGGACACAGGCGGGGCCAGGACCACGGAGGGGCGCGTCATGGCCAGGCGTTCGCAGAGGGCGACGGCGATGTCGGTGTCGACCGTGAAGGGAAGGTGCGGGCCGTGTTGTTCGGTCGCGCCGAGGGGGACGGCCAGGTGGCTGTGCGCGGCGACGGTGGCAATGTCGGGCCATGGGGTGGAGTCGAGGCGCAGTGTGGGCCGGGTGTGGCTGGTCCCGTGGGACTTCATGCGGTGGTTCCTCGGGGGCGTCGGGGCGTCATGTTGTGGGGCCGTCCTGGCAGCGGAGGATGCCGTCCTTGCCGGGCCAGTCGGTGAGGTCGGGGAGGAACGGGGCGACAGTGCGTTCGCGGAGGGCGCCCCACCAGACACCCGCGCCATACGCGAAGTCGTCCATGGCGCGGGCGGCTACCCAGCGAGGCAGGTCCAACGGTGGACGCATGCGCAGCCAGTCCGCGACATGTCGGCCGTACGCGGCCGCCAGGAGCAGACGGCTCGTTCTGCCAGCGGCCAGCAGCGGGAGGGTCACTGGCCACCAGGTACGGGTCGCCGCGTCCGCCAGTGCGCGGCCCGCGCCCCAGTGCCCCAGGGAGGCCAGGCGTAGCGCCTCCGTGGCCGGGACGCCGACCGCTTGCAATTTGCGGGGCAGGAGCGCGGCGGTCGAGCCTGCGATGAGGAGGGCCGACCGGGGGTGGGCGGCGGCGAGTGCCGTCCAGGCCAGGGCACTCCAGACCGACACCTTGACGGGTGCGACGGCCCCTCCGTGGCGGAGGGCCAGCGGGGCGGCGGATGTGCCGTAGTCGAAGCGCTGCCCGGCCCAGTCGCGCCAGCGGGAGCGCGGGGTGTGCCGGACTGTGGCGGTGGGCTCGTAGCGGACCTGACCGCCCGTCGCCGCCAGCCGCCAGACCAGATCCACGTCCTCGCCGAACCGCATGCGTTCATCGAACCCGCCGAGTGCCCGCAGCGCCGAGGTGCGCACGACCAGGGCCGCGGACGGTACGTAACTGACGCGGCTGCCCGGGCGGACCGGACCCGCCGTGGTGCCCATGTCGAGGGATGAGCGTACCGATTCGTAACGTTCGAGGAGGGTGCGGCCGGGGGTGCTGCGCACCCGGGGGGCCACGGCGAGCACGTCCGGGTCCTCGAAGTGCCGCAGCAGTGGCTCGAGCCAGTCCGAGTCCGGCTCCACGTCCGCATCGAGGAAGGCGATGAGAGGAGTGGTGGCCGCGGTCCACCCGGTGTTGCGGGCGGCGGCGGGGCCCCGGGGGCGGCCATGGCGGACGGTGGCTTCGGGCAAGGGGCGGAGCGAGCCGTCGTCGACCACGATGGTGGCCGACAACTCGTCGAGACGGGGGAGCAGCCGGCGTACCGCTGCGGCGTGATCGCGGACCGGGACGACGGCGGTGACGTCCCGGCGGGTGAAGGACCCCGTGGCGTACCGGGGGTGAGCGAAGCCCGCTCGTACGAGGCGGGAGGCCAGACGCCGGTGGTGGGGAGACGCGGAGACCGGCTCGCCGGCCAGCCAGCCCGCGACGAGCCGGGCGCCCTCGCGCGACAGCCGCAGTACGCGGTACGGGGAGCCGCCGAGCAACACCCGGCCGCCGGCCAGGACACGGTTGTGCACGTCCGCGATCAGCCGTGGCCCGGGCCGTCCGGAGGGGCCGACGTCGTCCGCTGTCCGCCGCCGCGACGGGTGCCCGGGTGCCGTGGCGCCGTCTGCCGCACCGTCTCGCCCATGCCCGTTCTCGGATGTCATGCGGCAAACCCTCCGTCGGCATGCAGGACGGTGCCGGTGACCGCTGAGGAGCGTTCGTCGCACAGCCAGCAAACGGCGGCGGCTACCTCTTCGGGGGTCAGCAGGCGGTCCGTGAGGTGGTCCAGGGCGAACTCCTGGGTTCCGGGGAGGCCGTAGAGGGCCGCGCTCGCGTCGAGCATGGGGGTACGCGTCGAACCTGGGGATACGGCCGTGGCGTTGACGCCGGTGCCGCGGAGATCCGTGGCCAGCCCGCGGATCAGGCCCACGACGGCGGACTTGGCGGCGCCGTAGCCCGCCAGGTGCCACAGGCCGCGGTGGGCTGCGGCCGATGCCAGGGCGACGAACCGGCCGGAGCGGGGTGTGGGCCTGGCCAGCAGCGCGGGAACCGCCGCCCGTGCCAGGTTGACGACACCGCGCACGCCGGTCTCGAACAGGGCGTCCCAGTCGGCGTCGTCGGTCTCCCACAGGGGCTTGCCGCCCGCCATCAAGGCGGCGGCCGCGACGGCGGCGTCCAGGCCGCCGAACTCGTCGTGAGCCACGTCGACCGCCGCGCGCAGCAAGGTCATGTCGCGTACGTCACCGACGACGGGACGTATGCTGCCGGGCCATGCGTCGGCGAGGGCGAAGAGCTCCTCTTTGCTGCCGAGGGGGTAGCCGAGCCCCGGCTCATCGGCGCAGATGTCGAGGGCGACCACGCGCCAGCCCGTGGCCGCCAGTTGGCGTACGACGGCAGCGCCGATACCACGGGCGGCGCCGGTCACCAGGGCGACTCTCGCGGGCGTGGCGGCGTCGCTCATGAGGTCTCTTCCTCGAGGCAGCCGTGCCCCCGCAGCTCGGCGAGGAGCGCGTCGGCGGCCGCGGCCGGGCTGCTGGGCTCGATGAGTCGGGGTGGGGTGCGCTGGGCGCCCGCTCCGGTCAGCATGCGCAGCCGTTCGCGCGGGTCGGATCCCGTGGGCACGGGCACGGCGCGAGGGCGCGGGCGATACGGGTGTACGGGACCGGCCTGCACCCGGACGGGGGGGACGGGAACGGTCAGGACGGGGATGGCGGTGGTACGTGAGGCGAGAACGGCGGGAAGGGCGGCGCGGCGCAGTCGTACATCGGTCGGTTCGACCGAGCAGACGGCGGGCAGCGGGACGACGATCCGCTCACGAGCGCCGCGGTCGACCCGGCGGATCGCCTCCAACCTGCCCAACTCACCGGATTCGCCGGACTCGGCGGACTCTCCGCGCATCGCGGACAGTTCGATGAGGCCGAGGGCCTGTGCGGCGTGGAGCCGGGCGGCCAGATGGGCCGGTACGGAGCCCGTGCCGTGCTCCAGCGGTCTGTCACCGCACAGGACGAGGTGCGGCAGACCGCTCGTACCGGTGGACAGCGAAGGGCCGGGCGCCGCAAAGCCGGGCAGGGCGCGAAACGCGGCATCCAGGCTGTGCGCGGTCGCCGCAGGGTCCTCGGCGCTGCCCTCGGGGGTTCCGCCCGTGCTCCTTTCGATGCGCAGGGCCGCGTCCGCGCCCGCCGCCAGTGCCTCCCGCAGCATGGACTCGGCCGTGGGCGGGCCCACGGTGACCGCGAGGCAGCGTCCGCCGAGTACCTCGGCGATCCGCAGGGCGTGTTCCAGCGCAGCCAGGTCGGCGGGGCTCGCACCGGCCGCGAGGGGATCGGTGCTCGCCAGGCCGGAGAGCGGGTCGACCGGGGCCTGCGGTTCGGACCCGAGCAGTGCGGCCACGATGAGGGGACGAGGGTGTGTACGGGGATACTCCGTCATCGGCCTCACCCCCGCCGGAACGCGACGCCGTGGCCGCCGTCCGGATATGTCCAGGTCAGCGCACCCTCGGTCGAGCACACCTGGTAGCAGGTGCCGCACTCGAAGCACTGCTCGTAGTTGAAGAGGATCCCGCCGTCGGACGTCGGTACGAAGAGATCGGCCGGGCAGGAGTGCACACAGGCGCGCGTGGTGCAGGAACGGCAGGCGTCGGAGTCGACGGTGATGTGCGGGCGTTGCGCGACCCGGAATTCCACCGTGGACATCCGGTCCGCGAACGACTCCCCGCCGTACGACGGAAGCGGCTGGTCGGTGCTCATCCGAAGGACCTCAATCCGGTGAGTACGTCGGACAGTGCATGGCGCAGGCCGACGCCGTGCCGCCGGGCCGTGCGGCGCAGGATGTGGCGCAGTCCGGGCTTGGGGCGCGGGTTGTCGACCTGGAACAGGTCCTGGAGGAGATCGCAGGCCAGGCCCGGGTAGGCCCGCTGCACCCGGTCGGAGAAGACCAGGCCCGGTACCCTGCGCAGCTTGCGGTGGTCGGCCAGGACGAAGGAGTCTTCGAGCATGCGCCGATAGCCGGCCAGGCCGCGGCGTGAGGTGTCGCGGGTGCTGATCGCGGACGCCGCGGCGCGGCCCGCGTACATTCCGGCGCCCAGCGCGTAGTTGACGCCCTCCAGCCAGATCCCAGCGGCCAGGCACATATGGGCGGCGTCCCCGGCGACGAGGATGCCGTCGCCGGCGAGCTCGGGCATCGTGTCGTAACCGCCCTCGGGGATGAGGTGGGCCGCGTACTCCTTCACCTCGGCCCCGTGCACCAGCGGTGCAACGGCCGGATGGGCCTTCAGCCCCGCGAGTACCTCCTCGGGGCGGGTGCCGGAGCGAGCCAGGCCCGGGAGGTCCAGTACCACGCCGACCGCGACCGTATCGAGGTTGGTGTAGAGGAACCCGCCGCCCGGAATGCCGCGTGTGCAGCCCAGGATCTCGAGGTCCAGGCCATCGCGCCCGGTGAGCTGGAACCGCTCCTCGATGACCTGACGGGGCAGGGCGAGGGTCTCCTTCACGCCGAGGGACAGGTGCTCGCCGCCCTTCTCCGGCACCCGGTGCAGCCCGGCCTCCTTGGCGAGGAAGGAGTTCACGCCGTCGCAGGCGATCACCACCCGGGCGGTCAGGTCTCCGTCGGGGCGGTCGGTCCGGACGCCGGTGACCTCGCCGCGCGGTCCGCGCAGCAGGCCTGTGACGACGGTGGACGGCACCAGCACGGCGCCCGCCTCCTCGGCGAGCGAGGCCAGCCAGGAGTCGAGGGCGGCCCGATGGACGGTGGCGCCGTTGTACGGCGGGCGGCCCCAGTCCTCGGTGCGCAGGTCGACCGTGAGCGCCTGGTGATCCGTCATCAGCATGGTCGATCGGCGGGTCACCCAGCGCTCCACGGGCAGGTGCTCCCACCACTCGGGCACCAGGTCGTCCAGCACCCTGCCGTAGACGACACCGCCGTAGACGTTCTTCGAGCCGGGGTAGGGCCCGCGCTCGATCAGCGCCACGGAGCGGCCGGCGCGGGAGGCTTCCAGCGCGGCGGCGCTGCCGGCGGGGCCCGCGCCCACGACGATGACGTCGAAGTCCGGGGCGGTGGCGGTGGGCGCACGGTTCGTCGGTTCACTCATGGGCGGCGCTTTCCAGTCGTGCGCACAGTTCGCCGAGTACGGCCGGTGCGTCCGCGACGATGGCCAGGTCGGCCATGGCCGACATCGGGCAGTGCGGGTCGGTGTTGACGCTGATGACCAGGCGCGGTGTGCCAAGGCCGCCGGTGTGCTGTCCGGCGCCGGACACGCCGAAGGCGATGTAGACGTCCGGGTCGACGGCCACGCCCGTGGTGCCGATCTGCCGCTCGTGCTCCAGCCATCCTGCGTCGGTGACGACACGGGTCGCGCCGACCGAAGCGCCCAGCGCGGCGGCCACGCGGTGCAGCAGCCCCACGGCGTCGGGGCTGCCGAGGCCGGCGCCGGCGCCGAGGATGCGCGAGGCGTCGGCGAGAGCGGTTCCGGTGGGTCCGGGGTCCAGGACTTCGAGGACTCGGGGATCAGGGATGTCCGTAGGCCAGTCGGGGGTGAGTTCGGTGGGAACGAGTCCCGTGGGGCATTCGGCGGCGGACGCGGACCCGTGACCCGAGGGAGACTCCACCCCCCGCACCGCGGCCACCAGCGTGGCCACGAACGCCTGTTGGACCGTGACCCGCGTTTGGGCCCGCCCCTCCCGCCGGGAGACCACCGCACCGTCCGGCAGCACCTCGACCGCACCCGCGAGCAGCGGCCGGTGCAAGGCATGGGCGAGCCGGGGCGCCAGTTCCCGGCCGTCGGCCGAGGCGGGCAGGACCAGGGCGTGCACTCTGGCGAGGTGCGGGGCGAGCGCTGCGGCCGTCGTCCCCGGTCCCGGGCGGAGCCCGCGGGGGAATTCGGCCGTCCACGCCCGGCCGGCCGGTGCGAGCCCGGACAGTGCCGCCCGGGTGCCGTCGCCGACGAGCAGCACCGCACCGCCCGCCTCGGCCACGGCCTCGTCGGTGCCGGGCGGCACCGCCCCGTCCCGAACCCGCACCACGGCGAGCGACGGGAGCCTGAGGTCCTGGCCATGGGCGGTCACAGTGCCGACCCCGCCCGGTGACCCTCGATGACCGCGGCGTGCGCGCGGCGCGGGGTCAGGCAGTCGCCGGCCCGCTCCACGGGAAACGGCGCGGTCTTCACGTCATGCCACAACGCGTCCTCGGGGGCTTGATGGACGGCGCAGACCACCCAGTCCCAGCGTTCTTGCACGGTCTCTCCTGTGGTGTGGGTGAGGACGTCCAGCAGTACCCCGTATCCGCCGTCCGGCTCGGGCGCCGCGGAGAGAACGACGCGGTCGGTGGCCAGGCCGATGCCCTTGGCGTGGGCGCGCATTGTGAAGGTCTCCAAGTCCAGGGTGACGCCGAGGTCCTGTCCGACGACCATGCCGGGGGAGCAGATGCGAACCCGGCATCCGCGGTCGGCGAGCAGTTCGGCGACGGACGTGGCCTGGTGGAAGCCGAGTTCGTCCACGACGAGGACCTCGCCGGTCGGGTCGGCTCGGCCTTCGAGTACATCCCTGACGTCCACCACCCGGGGCAAGCCCCCCGCCCAGTAAGGAGATTGGGGGCGGGCTCCACAGGCGAGGACGACGGCGTCGGGGGACTCGGCCCGCAGCAGGTCCGCGGTCGCCTCGGTGCCGGTACGGATCTCCACACCGAGGCGGCGGCACTCGGCCAGCAGATTGCGTACGACGTCCAGGAACTCGGCGCGCCCGGGTGCACCGGCCGCTACGGTGACTTGGCCACCGGTGGCCGCGGCCCGCTCGTACAGCGTGACCCGGAGGCCGCGGCGCGCTGCAGTGGCTGCGGCCTGCAGACCGGCCGGTCCGCCGCCGACGACGAGGACACGGCGGGGGCGGCGCGGTGCGGCGACAACGACGGGCTCGCGCCCGGCCTTCGGGGTGCCCGAGCGCCTCGCGGGCGGGGCGGAAAGGGCCTCGCGTCCCGCATACGGATTCTCGATGCAGCCCAGCCAGCGGTTCTGGCCCATCCGGCCCACGCACTCCTGGTTGCAGGACAGACAGGTGCGGATGTGTGCTGTGTGCCCGCTGCGGGCCTTGGCGAGAAGGTCGGGATCGGCGATCTGACCGCGCACCATGCCGACGAGGTCACAGTGGCCCTCGGCCAGGGCACGTTCGGCCTGCACCGGGTCCTTCACGCGACCGACGCCGACCACCGGGAGGCGTACGGCGCGCCGGATGGCATTCGGAATGAACAGGCCGTACCCGGGCGGCACGGCCATCGACGCCTCGATCATGTAGAGCGTCGAGGTGGCCACGCCGATCGAGGTGTTGATGTAGTCGACCCTCCCGGTGGCCTCGACGAGCCGGGCGGTCTCGACGGCCTCTCCGAGCGTAATTCCCCCCTCGATCAGCTCGTCGCCGCACAGCCGCACGCCGAGCGCCCGGCCGGGGCCAATGGCCTCCCGGACCGCGTCGATGACCCGCAGCAGCAGCCGGGCGCGGCGCTCCAGGGTGCCGCCGTAGCCGTCGGTGCGCCGGTTGGTGGCGGGGGAAAGGAAGCCCCGCACGATGGAGGAGTGCGAGCACTGCAGTTCCACCCCGTCGAAGCCGCCCTCGGCGCAATGCCGCGCGACAGTGGCGTAGCCGGCGACGATCTCGTCGATCTCGGCGGCCGACACCGCCTTCGGCACCTCGCGGAAGAGCGGGTCGGGCACGGGCGAGGGCGCCCACACCGGCAGCCTCGAATACATGCCGGAGGCCTGGCCGCCGTTGTGGTTGAGCTGGGCGAGAATTGGCACACCGTGGGCGTGCACGGCCTCGGTGATGCGCCGGTAGCCAGGTACCACCTCGGGGCGGAAGCCGTGGATGAGTTTCTCGTACGGCCAGTCGCCGGGGTGCGTCGAGTGCTCCTCTGTGATGATCAGGCCCGTGCCGCCGGAGGCCCGCGCCGCGTAGTAGGCGGCGTGCTGCTCACTGGGCAGGCCGTTTTCGGCGTAGTTGGTCAAGTGGGCAGAGAAAACTGCCCGGTTGGCCACCGTCAGTGGGCCGATCCGCAAGGGCGAGAAGAGATAGCGATGGCTGGTCATCGCGCGGCTCCGGCGACGGGTGTGCGCTCGTGGCTGTGCCCGGGGGCGTGGCCGTACGGTGCTGCGCCTGCCCCGGCGACAGCCAGCGCCGCGCGCCGTCCCTCGAGCACCGCTTCGTACACCGTCCTCGGCGCTACGCAGTCCCCGGCCCGCAGCTCGCCGGGCAGCGTCTCGTCCGGGAGCCGGTGGCCGCAGTGCACAACCGCGGCACACGGCAACTCCCTCTTCTCACCGGTCAATACATGCTCGATGACGACCGCGCCCGGCGTCACCCGCCGCAGTACGGACTGCTTGTGCAGGATCGCACCGACCTGCTGCAACCGGCGGTTGGCGTCCGCGAGGTCGCCGGTGAGGGAGAGCTGGGTGCCGACGACCGGGTCCTGCGTCACCAGTGCGGCGGTACGGCCCAGGGCGGCCAGCGCCTCGGCGACGCCCACCCCGACGGCGTCCCCGACCGGGTCGTTGACCAGGACCGGTCCATCGCCGAGCCGGTCCACCGTGGCGAGCCGGTCGGTGAGAAGATCCGCCGCTTCGACCACGACGCCGCCGGCCTCCACGGCGTACTCGCGGGGGCCCGGCACGGATCCGGTGGCGAGCAGGACGGTACGGCCCGCCGTATGGGCGGCGGCCACCGCCGCGGGAGTGACCTCGGTACCCGTGCTGACCGTGACGCCCAGCCGGCGTACCTCCGCCTCCAGCCAGTCGGCCAGCGCCGAGAGCCGGGCACGCGCGCCGGTGGCCGCCGCGGTGCGCAGCGCACCGCCGAGCCCGGCGCCGCGCTCGGCCACCTCGACCCGGTGCCCCCGCCCGGCCAGTACCCGGGCCGCTTCCAGGCCTGCGGGCCCACCGCCGACCACCAGCACGTCCAAGGCCGTGCCGTCCTCGCCGTCCGTCGGCGCGTCCTGCGTCTCGTAGCCGCTGCGCGGCTCCGCGATACAACTGACCACCGGATTGCGGTTGTCCCGCACCCGGCACCGCTGATTGCACAGCACACAGGGCCGGATGCGTGCCCCGAGCCCCGCCCGCCGGAGCGCGACCAACCGCGGTTCCGCGATCTGCGCGCGGGTCATCTCGACCAGGCAGGCGGCCCCTGAGTCCAGCGCCTGCTGTGCCTGGGCCGGATCGACGACGGATCCCTGCAGGACCACACGGGTCTTGCCCGCGACCGTCTCCCTGACCGTAAATGCGAGGTCCCTGTTGAAGCCGGGCTCGGTGTGCAGGTCGGGCCGGTACGCGGAGGTGTTCATCGCGGAGCCGCGCACCACGGCCACGTAGTCGAGCATCGGGGCGAGTCCGGCAGCGACTTCGGCGGCGTGTTCCGGGGTGATGCCGGCCCAGGGCGCCAACTCGTCGCAGGACAGCCGGAGCCCCACGATGTGGCCGGTGCCGATCTCGGCGCGTACGGCGGTGACGACCTCGCGCACGAGGAGGACGCGGTCGGTGCCGTACCCGTCCTCGCGGAGGTTGGTGAGGCCGGAGAGAAACTGGCGCAGCAGACTGTACGCGCCCGCGTCCAGCTCCACGCCGTCCAGCCCTGCCGCCACGGCCTGACCGGCCGCGGTGACGAACGCGTCGCGGAGCTGCGCTATATCCGGCTCCTCCAGCTCCATCGGCAGCTCGCGGGAGGCAACGTCGGGTACCCGGGACGGGGCCCACAGCGCGGACTGGGAATACGCGGACGAGCCCTGGGAACCGGCATGGCCCAGGCCTGCGACGACCAGCGAGCCGTGGGCCTGGCAGGCGGTGGCCGTCGCGGCCCAGCCCGGCGCGCAGTCCGCGGCCAGCGGGGCGCGCTCGTACGGCCAGTCGGACGCGTGGACGCTCGCCGTCTCGGTCACGATCAGCCCGGCGCCGCCCGCGGCCCGGCGCTCGTAGTACGCAACATGGCGCTCGGAGATCGCCCGCCGCCGGGCCAGATTGGTCTCGTGCGGCCCGAAGACGACCCGGCTGGGCGCGAGCCGTCCGGCCAGCTCCACAGGATCCGTCAGACCGATCGGCCCGGTCGGTCGCCGGGCCTTGCTCGCCCGCGCGGACGCGACGGGCTCGGCCGCGGGCTTGCTCATTCCTCGCCGCCGGTTCCAGCAGCCGTGAAGCCCGCCAATGGACTCGCGTCACAGGCGCGGTCCACCGGCGTCACCGGCCCGGCGCCGCCCCGTGCGTGGAAGCCCTCCGGCGCACGCCCGATGCTCACCGGGACCGCACCGCCGGCGCGTGCGCGAGGGCGGGTCCGGTGCGAATGGTCCGGGGCGGGGCGGGGCGCCGCCCCCGCGGCGACTCCGGCCAGTGCTCGCTCGCCGTAGCCCTGTACGCACTCGGGGTCCGGGCCGTCCAGCGGGAGTCCGGTGAAGAACTTCGCAGCCATGCAGCCGCCCCGGCACGCGTCGAAGGCAGCACAGGACGTGCAGGCGCCGGCGCTCTGCGGGCTGCGCAGCTCTGCGAAGAGCTCCGACTCCCGCCAAACCCGGTCGAAGCCGCCGGGTGAGCGCACATTGCCGGCGAGGAACTGCTCATGGATGGCGAACGGGCAGGCGTAGACGTCCCCGACGGGGTCGATCAGGCAGACCACGCGGCCGGCGCCGCACAGGTTCAGGCCGGGGAGCGGGGTCGGGCCGAGCGCATTGAGGTGGAAGAACGAGTCGCCGGTCAGCACGTTCTCGCCGTGGGCGACCAGCCAGTCGTAGAGTTCTCGCTGTTGCTCCGGGGTCGGGTGCAGCTCGTCCCAGACGTCGGCGCCGCGCCCGGAGGGCCGCAGGCGGGTCAGCCGTAGCTGCGCGCCGTACTCATCGGCGAGGGCGGCGAAGGCATCGAGCTGCACCATATTCTGCCGGGTCATCACGACGCTCAGCTTGACCTCGCGCTTGCCTGCGGCCGCGAGCCTGCGCAGGGCGCCGATCGCGGTGTCGTACGAACCCGGCCCGCGCACCGCGTCGTTGACCTCGGCGGTCGCCCCGTCCAGGGAGACCTGTACGTCGACGTAGTCGCTCGCCGCGAGACGGCGTGCCCGTTCCTCGGTGATCCGCACGCCGTTGGTGGAGAACTTCACGCCGACCTGGTGCTCGGTGGCGTAGTCGACGAGCTCCCAGAAGTCCGGCCGTACGGTCGGCTCGCCGCCGCCGATGTTCACGTAGAAGACCTGCATGCGCTGCAACTCGTCGATGACGGACTTGCATTCGTCCGTGGACAGCTCGCGCGGATCGCGGCGTCCCGACGAGGACAGGCAGTGCACGCAGGAGAGATTGCAGGCGTACGTCAGCTCCCAGGTCAAGCAGATCGGGGCCGTCAGACCTTGCTGGAATCGGTCGACGAGCTTCATGCCGGGACACCCCCGCGTGGTTCGATCGTGCCCGTGTCACAGAGCGAGGCGAGCGCTGCGAGAAGGGAGCCGTGGCGTTCGGGGTGCACACCGGCCGCGTCGAGGGCGGCGTGGACATCGCGATGGTGCTCCAGCCGGCGGACCACCTCGACCAGTTCGAGGCTCTTGAGGAAGCTCAGCCGCCGGGTGCTGAAGTCGTAGGCCAGCGCCCCGAAGGGTTCGGGGCGCAGCGCCACGCTCGGGGAACACCGGTACGGCAGACCGGGACAGAACACGGTTACCGACTCCTCGGGCTCAGTACACGCCGCACATTCCGTCGATGGAGACTTCCTCGACGAGCAGTTCGTCCTCGATGAGCAGTTCCTCCTCCGCGGCATCGGCCGCGGTCTCCACATCGGTCTCGGACATGGCAACTCCTTCCTTCGCCGCATGGCGTACCGATCGTCGCAGAAGAGGAGGAGAAATCCACCCCTAAACATTTAGGGGTGGGCGGAGCGCTCGCCACGCCCTTTCGGACGCTAGAAAAGCCGGGGGGCCTGTCGCTCCCGACAGTCTGTGAACTCATTCCGGGAGGGCCCATGGGCCGGGTTTCAGGAAAAGTCGCCGTCATTACCGGAGCGGCTCGCGGGCAGGGCCGCAGCCATGCCGTGCGGCTGGCCGAAGAAGGCGCCGACATCATCGCCATCGACCTGTGCGAGGACATATCCGTCGTCGAGTATCCGATGGCGGGGGGCGCCGAACTGGAGGAGACCGCACGGCTGGTGGAGAAGGCCGGCCGCAAGGTGGTGACCAAGGTGGCCGACGTCCGGGACCGCGACGCGCTGCGGGCCGCCATCGACGACGGCGTCGCCGAACTGGGCGGGCTGGACATCGTGGTGCCCAACGCGGGCATCCTGCCGATCGGCCCCGGGCGGCCCATCGAGGCGTTCACCGCCACCGCCGACATCAACCTCGGCGGGGTGCTGAACACCGTGCACGCCGCGATTCCGCACCTCAGCGAGGGTGGATCGATCATTGTCATCGGCTCGATGACCGGCCTCCAGCCCGGCCATGCCGATGTGTCACCCGCGGGGCCGGGCTTCGCCGGCTATCGCTTCGCCAAGCACACCCTGGTCGAGTACGTGAACACGCTCTCCCAGCTGCTGGCGCCGGTCGGCACGCGGGTGAACGCCGTGCATCCGACGAATGTCGATACGCACATGCTGCTCAACGACGGGGTGTACCGCACCTTCCGGCCCGATCTGGAGAACCCCTCCCGCGAGGACGTGGACCCGGTGTTCACGGAAATCCAGTCGATGAAGATTCCGTTCGTCAATGCATCCGACGTTTCGCACGCGGTCGTCTATCTGGCCTCCGACGAGTCCCGTTATGTGACCGGCCTGCATCTGAAGGTCGACGCAGGGGCGACTGTAAAACAGGGTCTGTAGAAATTATCGGTAGGGGGAGTTAGGGGTGTGGGCCGCCGGTCCTGACTCCCTACCGTGGCAGCAGTCCCAATCGGTCTTGTTTCACACATCACGGCAGGAGAGCGGCCTTGGGAACCCCTGAGTACCCGACACCCGAAGATTCCGGGAACGCTTCTGGCGGCGAACTCATTCACGGCCTGCTGGACGAGACAGTGGCCACCGCGCCGGATGCCCGGGCCGTTCGTGACGAGGCGGGCGAGTGGACGTACCGTCAGCTGGACGCCCACAGCCACGCCTTCGCGGCCTGGCTGGAGCGGCAGGGCATCGGGCGTGGTGACCGCATTGTCGTCAAGCTGCAGACCACCCGCGAGCTCGCGGCGATGTTCTATGGCGCGGCCCGGCGCGGAGCGGCCTTCGTCCCGCTCAACCCGGCGATGCGCCCGTTCCACTTGAGCGCGGTACTCAGCAGTGCCGAACCTGGCCTCGTCATTGGCGACACGCCCGGCCGGCAGGATCTGAAGCCCCTCACCACCGCCCCCGTGCACGACATGGCCGAGGTGTGGGCCGAGGTCGTCGACCTCGCGGAGCGCGGCGAGCGCGCCACGCCGGTGCCGGTGCGGCCGGACGACATCGCGACCCTCATCTACACCTCCGGCAGCACCGCCGCCCCCAAGGCCGTGATCTGCCCGCACGCCCAGGTCACCTTCGCCGGCCGCATGCTGGTGAAGGCCCTCGGCTACCGCTCGGACGACGTGGTCTTCTGCCGCTTCCCGATGTCGTGGGACTACGGCCTCTACAAGGTCCTGATGACGTGCATCAGCGGCAGCGAGATCGTTCTCGCCGACGGCGGGTCCGACCTGCTGATGCTGCGCCGCATGCGGGAGACCGGGGCGACCGTGGTGCCCCTGGTGCCTTCGCTCGCCACCATGCTGGTGAGGCTCTGCCGGCGCGATGGGGAACGCATGCCCCCGGTGCGGCTGTTCACCAACACCGGCGCCGCGCTTCCCCAGTCCACCATCGACACGCTGCGCGAGTACTTCCCCGACGCGCGGGTCGTACGCCAGTACGGGCAAACGGAGGCGAAGCGGATCACGGTGATGCCGCCCGAGGAGGACCGGGAGCGCCCCGGTGCCGTCGGGCTGCCGCTGCCCGGCACCGAGGTGCTGATCCTGGACGAGGAGGGGCGGCCGGTGCCCTCCGGCACGGTCGGCGAGATCGTGGCCGTCGGCCCGCACGTCATGCCCGGTTACTGGCGCAACCCCGAGGTGACCGCCCGCACTTTCCGCCGAGACGAGGACACCGGCCGGACCCGGCTGCACACCGGCGACTACGGGCATCTCGACGACGACGGCTACCTCTACTTCCAGGGCCGCCGCGACGACATGTTCAAGCGCAAGGGCTTCCGGATGTCCACCGTCGAGATCGAGGCGGCGGCCATGGACATCCCCGGCGTACGGGCGGCGGCCGCGCTCCCGCCGAGCGACCCGCACGACCTCGCGCTGTTCGTGGAGAGCGACCTGGAAGCGCGCTCGGTGCTCAAGGAGCTCGCGCAGCGCCTGGAGCCCGCGAAGGTCCCGGCCGTCTGCAAGGTCCTGGCCGACTTCCCGCTCACCGCGCACGGCAAGAACGCGCGCAAAGAACTCGCACAGCTGCTTGAGGAGAGTGCCCAGTGACCGCGAACACCCCGTTGCTGGAGAAGCTCGCGGCCGAGTACGGCACCCCGCTGTACGTCTACGACCTGGACGGGGTGGACGCCGCCCGCCGGGACCTCTTCGGGGCCCTGCCCGAGTCGTTCGACGTGTTCTACGCCTTCAAGGCCAACCCGCACGTCGAACTCGTACGGGCGCTGCGTACCGGCGAAGGCCCGGCGTGCAAGGCCGAGATCAGCTCGACCGGCGAGCTGGCCGCCGCACTCGAAGCGGGCTACCCGGGCACCGACATCCTCTACACCGGCCCCGGCAAGACCCGCGGCGAGCTGGCCCGGGCCATCGTGGACGGGGTGCGCCTGTTCTCCGCCGAATCCCTCTCGGACCTCACGCACATCGGAGAAGCGGCACTCGCGCACGGCGTGACCGCCGACGCCCTGCTGCGCATCAACAGCGCCACGGCCGGCGCGAGCACCAGCATCCGGATGACCGGTACGCCCACCCAGTTCGGTATCGACAGCGAAACCGTCGCCGAGATCGCCGCGCAGCTGCGCGACGTGCCGGGGGTGACCGTCGCGGGGCTGCATCTGTTCTCGCAGAGCAACGCGCGCGACGAGAAGGCGCTGATCGGGGAGTTCCTGCGCAGCATCGACGTGGCTGCCGCCATGCAGGAGGACTTGGGCGTACGACTGCGGATGATGGACATCGGCGGCGGCTTCTCCGTTCCGTACGCGCAAGCCGGCGCGCGCGCCCAGTACCCCGGGCTGCGCGCGGCGCTGGAGGAGAAGCTGGACACGACCTTCCCCGGCTGGCGTCAGGGCGAGCCCCGGGTCGCGGTGGAGTCCGGCCGCTATCTGGTCGGCGACAGCGGCACGTTGCTCGCCGGAGTCAGCAACGTGAAGGTCAGCCGGGGCCGGAAGTTCGTCATCCTCGACGCGGGCATCAACACCTTCGGCGGCATGTCGGGGCTCGGCAGGCTGCTGCCCGTCTCCGTGGTCGTCGACACCGACGGCGCCGGACGGGCCACCGAGAAGGCCAGCCTGGTCGGCCCGCTGTGCACACCCGGCGACATCCTGGGCCGCGAGATCGAGGTGCCCGAGACCGCCGACGGCGATGTCCTGACCATCCCCAACACCGGTGCGTACGGGCCCACCGCCAGCCTGCTGATGTTCCTGGGCCGACCCGCGCCGACCGAGGCCGTGGTCCGCGGTGACGAGGTGCTGCATGTCTCCCGTATCGAGCACATACGGACGCCCGTATGAACCGGGCGCTCACCGCACCCCCGGTCCGCGCCGCCGCGGCGGTCCGGCCCGCCAAGGGAACCGTCGTCGTCACCACGGGTGCCTCCGACTCCCATACCTGGAATCTGGTCTTTCTGCAGCTGCTCATCGAAGAACTCGGGTATCACGTGGTGAATCTCGGCCCATGCGTGCCGGACGAACTGGTGGTCTCCCGCTGCGCTGAGATCCGCCCCGAAATGATTGTCTTTAGCAGCGTCAACGGGCACGGCTGCCAGGACGGGCTGCGCGTCATCAAACGTCTGCGGGAAACACCGGAACTCGCCGGCACGCCGGCCGTTATCGGCGGGAAGCTCGGCACCACGGGCAGCGAAGGCTCTTCGTACTCACAGGAACTGACAGCCGCGGGATTCGACGCGGTATTCGAGGACGGCGCCGACCCCTTCACGGCTTTCCCCTCCCTGCTGAACGGACTTCTCGGCACGGCACCGCGGGAACTCGCAACATGACCGGTCAGTATCTGGAATCGGCGGACCAGTACCCGGTTGACTTCGGGGAATTCGTCCGCAGGGCAGGCGGCTCCGGACGGCTCGTGGTCCAGCCCCGTATGGGCTTCGGCGATTCGGTGAAGATGCGCGAGGGCCTGCTCGCGACGAAGGCCGCGAACGCGACGACCGTGGGGACCATCACCCTGGACAGCTATACCCGGCTCGGCGAACTGGGAGCCGTGGAGGCGGCGCTGCGGGCCGGCAGCGACCTCAACGGCTACCCGTTGGTCAGCCACCCCATGGCCACCACGGGCAGGCTGCTGTCCGGAGTGCGCGACAGCGGCTTCCCGGTCCAGGTCAGACACGGCTCGGCGACACCGATCGACATCTTCCGGGCCCTGGTGCGGCTGCGGTTGAACGCGACCGAAGGCGGCCCCGTCTCATACTGCCTGCCCTACGGCCGCACCCCGCTCGCCGAGGCCGTGCGTAACTGGAAGGCCTGCTGCGAGCTGTTCGTCCGGCTGCGCGACATGGGCGCAGAGCCCCATCTGGAGACCTTCGGCGGTTGCATGATGGGTCAGCTGTGCCCGCCTGGACAGCTGGTGGCCATCAGCGTGCTCGAAGCGCTGTTCTTCGCGCAGCACGGCATCCGCAGCCTGTCGCTCAGCTATGCCCAGCAGACCAGCACGGAGCAGGACAGGGAAGCGGTGGCTGCGCTGCGCAGACTGAGCGCGGAGCTGCTGCCCACCGACAACTGGCACGTGGTCATCTACGCGTACATGGGCGTGTATCCCCAGTCTTTCCGCGGTGCGCACCGGCTGCTCGAACAGGCCGCGGAGCTGGCCGTCACCACCCGCAGCGAGCGGCTGATCGTGAAGACGGTCTCCGAAGCGCGGCGCATCCCCACCGTCGCCGAGAACGTCCTCGCGCTGGAGTACGCCGGGCGGACGGCGACCCGCACCCACCACGAGCCGGGCCCGGACCTGCTGCACGACTCCCGTACGTATGTGGAGGCGCGGGCGCTCGCCGAGGCCGTGCTCGATCTCGACGACGACGTGGGACAAGCGCTGACCGCCGCCTTCCGCCGCGGATACCTCGACATTCCGTACTGCCTGCACCCGGACAACGCGGGCGCCACCCGCAGCTATATCGACTCCGAAGGAAGACTCCAGTGGGCTGATACGGGCGCATTGCCGCTCGGTGCTGCTGTGGAAAAGGGCGGGGCGCGGAGCGTCACCTCCGCGGGACTCCTCGCGGATCTCTTCTACATGCGGGGAAAGTACGACGAGCCGTCGAACGACGTGAACGAATTGGTTGTAGGGGCCGATTAAGGGGTGTGGGGCGGACCGTATTCCGCCCTAATCTCAGGTGCAGTTCTTCTTACAGGTGTGGAGTGTGCGAATGAGCGGGTCCGGAACCTCGGTGTCCGATGTGATCGGTCGGCTGGAATTGCTCCCGGCCGCCGAACAGCTCCGTGTCCTGGTCGACCTGGTGCGTGGGGAGACACTCACCGTGCTGCGCACCATACGGTCGGAGACGGTCGAAACGGTGGACGCGGAACGGCCCTTCAAGGAGCAGGGCCTCGACTCGCTGGGCCTGGTCGCACTGCACCAGCGCATCAACACCGCGACCGGCCTGAACCTGCCGCCCACCGTGGGCTTCGACCACCCCACCCCGGCCGCGCTCGCCGCCCGCCTGCGCACCGAACTCGTCGGCGAGGACGGTGACTCCGTGCTCGACGAGGTGCAGCTGGCGGCCGTAAATGACAGCGACCCGATCGTCATCGTCGGCATCGGCTGCCGCTTCCCCGGCGGCATCGACTCGCCGGAGGGCCTGTGGCAGCTGGTCGACGAGGGCGGCGATGTGCTCGGCGACTTCCCCACCGACCGCGGCTGGGACGTCGAGGGCATGTACGACCCCGACCCGAACGCCCCCCGCAAGAGCTATGTGAACAAGGGCGGATTCCTCGCCGACGCCACCGAGTTCGACGCCGACTTCTTCGGCATCAGCCCGCGCGAGGCCCTCGCCATGGACCCGCAGCAGCGGCTGGTCCTCGAGACCGCATGGGAGGCGCTGGAACGGACCGGCATCGACCCGACGTCGCTGCGCGGCAGCCGGGCCGGTGTCTTCATCGGCGCGGAGGTGCACGAGTACGGCCTCCGGGTGCACGAGGCGCCGGAGGGGCTGGACGGCTATCTGATGACGGGCAACGCGCCGAGCGTCGCCTCCGGCCGCATCGCGTACATCCTGGGCCTGGAGGGCCCGGCGGTCACCGTCGACACCGCCTGCTCCGGCTCGATCGTCTCCCTGCACCTGGCCGCGCAGGCGCTGCGCCGCGGCGAGTGCTCGCTCGCGCTGGTCGGCGGCGTCGCCGTGATGGGCAGCCCGGGCATGTTCACCGCGTTCAGCCGGCAGCGCGGCCTGGCCCCCGACGGGCAGGTCAAGGCATTCGCGGCTGCCGCGGACGGCACCGGATTCTCCGAAGGCGTCGGGCTGCTCGTCGTCGAGCGCCTATCCGACGCGCGCGTCCAGGGCCACACCGTGCTCGCCGTGGTCCGCGGCACCGCCGTCAACCAGGACGGCGCGAGCAACGGCCTGACCGCCCCCAGCGGAACCTCGCAACAGCGGCTCATCCGACAGGCCCTGGCGACCGCGGGGCTCACCGCGGCCGACGTCGACGCCGTCGACGCCCACGGCACCGGCACCACGTTGGGTGACCCCATCGAGGCCCAGGCGATCATCGCGACGTACGGCCAGGGCCGTTCCGACGGCTCCCCACTGTGGCTCGGATCGGTGAAGTCGAACCTCGGCCATACCCAGGCGGCGGGCGGCGCGGCCAGCGTCATCAAGATGGTCATGGCGATGCGGCACGGCGTACTGCCCAAGACCCTGCACGTCGACGAACCCTCGCCCAACATCCGCTGGTCCGCGGGCGATGTGCGGCTGCTGACCGAGGCCCTGCCGTGGCGGACGGAGGGCCGGCCGCGGCGCGCGGGCATCTCGGCGTTCGGCATCAGCGGCACGAACGCTCACGTCATCATCGAGGAGCCGCCGGCACCGACGCCGGCAGCCACGCCGGACGACGACCACGTCGCGGCCGAAGAAACGCCGGGCCCGACGACCGAGGGCGCGCCGGGTCTGCCGGCCGGGTCCGCCTCGAAGCCGTCACCCGAGGATGCTCCCGGCCTGCTCCCCCTCGTACTGTCCGCCAAGAGCGCCCCGGCCCTGCGCGCCCAGGCGGATCGTATGCTCGCCTTCCTCGACCGCGAACCGGACGCCGCGCTCACCGACATCGGCTATTCGCTCGCCACCACGCGCGCCGCGCTCTCCCACCGCGCGATCGCCCTGGCCGACGATCGCGAGGACTTCGCCCGCGCCCTGCGGGCTGTCGCCGACGGCAGCGGGGCGCCCGGGTTGCTGCAAGGCACCCCGGCAACCGGCCGACTGGCCTTCCTCTTCACCGGCCAGGGCAGCCAGCGGCTCGCCATGGGCCGCGAGCTGTACGACACCTACCCCGTCTTCGCCAAGGCGCTGGAGGACGCCATTGGCCATCTCGACCTCCAGCTCGAACGCTCCCTCTGGGACGTGCTGTTCGCCGAACTCGGCAGTGAGGAAGCCGAGCTGCTCAACGAGACGATGTATGCCCAGTGCGCACTCTTCGCTGTGGAGACCGCGCTGTTCCGGCTTGTCGACTCCTGGGGGATACGCCCCGACTACCTCGCCGGCCACTCCATCGGCGAACTGGCCGCCGCGCACGTCGCGGGGGTGCTGTCCCTGGAGGACGCCGCCACCCTGGTCGCCGCGCGCGGTCGGCTGATGCAGGCGCTTCCGCGCGGCGGCACCATGGTCGCGGTCCAGGCTGCCGAGGACGAGGTGCTGCCGCTGCTCGCCGGCCACGAGGACCGGCTGAGCATCGCCGCCGTCAACGGCCCCGCTTCCGTCGTCATCTCCGGCGACGAGGACCTCGCCCTGGAGGTCGCCGCGCAGCTCGCCGGGCGCGGCCGCAAGACCAAGCAACTGCGCGTCAGCCACGCCTTCCACTCGCCGCTCATGGAGCCGATGCTGGCGGAGTTCCGCCGGATCGCTGAGATCCTCAGCTACGCCGCGCCGCGCATCCCCGTCGTCTCCAACGTCACCGGGGCACCCGCCACCGCCGAGCAGCTGTGCTCGCCCGACTACTGGGTCGAGCACGTACGGGCCGCGGTACGCTTCGCCGACGGCATCGGTTTCCTGCGCTCCGCCGGCATCACCACCTTCCTCGAGCTGGGCCCCGACGCCGTTGTGTCCGCCATGGGCCAGGAGTGCGTCACCGACGCTGCCGACGACATCGCGTTCGTGTCCGCGCTCCGCCGCGACCGCGACGAGCAGCGCGAACTGCTCACCGCCGTCGGCCGGCTCGCCACCCGCGGGCACCGCGTCGACTGGGGCGCGCACTACGCCGGCTTCGCGGCCCGTCGTATCGAGCTGCCCACCTACGCGTTCCAGCGCCGGCGCTTCTGGCTGGGCGCCCCGCAGACCCGGGGCGACGCGGGCGAGCTCGGACAGATCGCCGCCGAACACCCGCTGCTCGGCGCGGTGGTGAGCCTCGCGCACGGAGGTGGGGTCCTCCTCACCGGCCGGGTGTCGCTGCGCTCGCACCCCTGGCTCGCCGACCACGTTGTCGCCGGTGTCGCCCTGCTGCCCGGCACGGCCCTGGTGGAGCTGGCCGTACGGGCCGGTGACCAGGTCGGCTGCGGCCGGGTCGAGGAACTCACCCTCGAAACGCCTGTGTTGCTGCCGCAGACCGGCGGGGTCGCCCTGCAGATCGTGGTCGCCGCCGCGGACGCGGACGGACACCGTGCGGTGGAGTTCTACTCGCGCCCCGAGGACGCCCCCGCGGATGCCGAGTGGTCCCGCAACGCATCCGGTGTGCTCGCGCCGGGGCCGGCCGCCGAGCCCGCCTTCGACCTGGCGCAGTGGCCGCCGGCCGGCGCCCAGCCGGTCGACATATCCACGCTCTATGACGACATGCGCGACCAGGGCTACGGCTACGGTCCGGCCTTCCACGGGCTGCGTGCGGTCTGGCGGCAGGGCGGCGAGGTGTTCGCCGAGGTCGCTCTGCCCGACGAGATCGGCGCGGAGGCGGGCGCGTTCAGCCTGCACCCCGCCCTCCTGGACGCGGCGCTGCACGCCACGGACTTCGCCTCGCCCGAACCGGTGCCGGACGTGACGCGGCTGCCGTTCGCCTGGACCGACGTCACCCTGCACGCCACCGGGGCTGCCGCCGTCCGTGTGCGCATCGCGGCGACCGGCCCCGACGCGGTCTCCCTGGAGCTCGCCGACACGACGGGCGCGCCGGTGGCCCGCATCGGCTCGTTCCTCCTGCGGCCCGTCGACACCGCACAGCTGAAGGCGGCACAGCGGACGGGCGACGCACTGTTGCGGGTCGGGTGGGTGCCGGGACCACAGCCGGCGACGCACTCACCCGGACTGCCGTCGGTGGGGGAGGTCCTGGGCGACGACGGCAACAGTTCCGTGCCGGAGCAGTCCGTGCTGCGAGTCGACTCGGCCGGTGAGACGGCCGCGGGCGTGCGCGGCGTCACGGCTGCCGTCCTGGGCTCGGTGCAGGCCTGGCTGGCGGACGACCGGACGGCCGACTCCACACTGGTCGTGGTGACGCGTAGCGCCGTGGTGACCGGACCGGACGAGCCGGTCGATGTGGTGCAGGCGCCGGTGTGGGGTCTGGTGCGGGCGGCGCAGGCCGAACACCCGGGCCGGATCGTGCTGGTGGACCTGGACGAGAGCGAGGACTCGGCAGCGCTGGTGGCCGCCGCGGCGGGCGCGGGTGAGCCCGAAGTGGCCCTGCGCGAAGGCCGGGTGCTGGTCCCGCGCCTGGCCCGGGCCGAGGCCGCCATGGGCGATGCATCCCCGTGGGGCGGCGACGGCACGGTCCTGATCACCGGCGGTACGGGAGGCCTGGGCGCGCTCGTGGCCCGGCACCTGGTGGCCGAGCACGGCGTACGGCATCTGCTGCTCACCAGCCGTCGTGGCGTCGAAGCCCCGGGCGCGGCCGAACTGCGCTCCGACCTGGCCGCGTTGGGTGCCGAAGTCGCCATTGAGGCGTGCGACGTCGGCGACCGTGGCGCACTCGCCGAGCTGCTGGCGCGCGTACCCCGCGAGCACCCGTTGACAGGTGTGGTGCACGCGGCGGGCATCGTCGACGACGGTCTGATCTCCTCGCTCACCCAGGAGCGGTTCGATGCCGTGCTGCGGCCGAAGGCGGACGCGGCCTGGCATCTGCACGAGCTGACCCGCGGTCTCGACCTCTCCGCGTTCGTGCTCTTCTCCTCCACGGCAGGCTTCCTCGACGGCGCCGGCCAGGCCAACTACGCGGCGGCCAATGTCTTCCTGGACGCCCTGGCCCACCACCGCCGCGCCCAGGGGCTGCCTGCCACATCACTCGCCTGGGGCCTGTGGGCCGGCGACAGCGGCATGGGTGCCGCCCTCGACTCGGCCGCGCTTCAGCGCATCGCCCGGCTCGGCCTGGAACCGCTGACCCCCGACGAGAACCTCGCACTGTTGGACGCCGCGCTCCGGACCACCGAGGCCACCGTCGTCCCGGTGCGGGTCGACGCCCGGGCACTCCAGGAGCGCTCCGACGGCATCCCCCCGCTGCTGAGCGGACTGGTCCGGGTCCCGGCGCGCCGCACCGCCGCGGCGGCCACCGCTCCCGGCGGCTCCGGTGGCGCGGTCTCCGTCGGCCAGTCCCTCGCCCAGCAGCTCGGTGCGCTCTCCGAGGCGGACCGGGCCGAGGCGCTGCTCGACCTCGTACGGACCCAGGTCGCGGCCGTCCTCGGCCATGAAAGCGGCGCGGCCGTCGACCCCGCGCGACCGTTCAGCGAAACCGGCTTCGACTCGTTGGCCGCCGTCGAGCTGCGCAACCGCCTCAACTCCGCGACCGGTCAGCGGCTGACCGCCACCCTCGTCTTCGACTACCCGACGCCGCGCGCCCTCGCCGAGCATCTGGGCAGCAAGCTCGTCGTCGCGTCCGCCAGTGCCGCCGAGACCGTGCCGCAGCCGGCCGTCGCGCTCGCCGCGGCCGACGAGCCCATCGCCATCGTCGGCATGAGCTGCCGCTTCCCGGGCGGCGTCGCCTCCCCGGAGGAGCTGTGGAACCTCGTCGCGGCCGGCCGCGACGCCGTCTCCGGCTTCCCCGAGGACCGCGGCTGGAACGTCGAGGACCTGTACGACCCGGAGCCCGGAACACCCGGCAAGAGCTCCACCCGTGAGGGCGGCTTCCTTTACGACGCCGCCGACTTCGACCCGGAGTTCTTCGGCATCAGCCCGCGCGAGGCGCAGGCCATGGACCCGCAGCAGCGGCTGCTGCTCGAGACCTCCTGGGAGGCCTTCGAACGCGCCGGCATCGACCCCGAGTCGGCCCGCAGCTCGCGTACCGGCGTCTTTGCCGGCGTCATGTACCACGACTGGGGTACCCGTCTTGGCACGGTCCCCGAGGACGTCGCCGGATACCTCGGCAACGGCAGTCTCGCCAGCGTCGTTTCCGGCCGCGTGTCCTACAACCTGGGCCTGGAAGGTCCCGCCGTGACGGTGGACACCGCCTGCTCGTCCTCGCTGGTCGCCCTGCACTGGGCGATCCAGGCCCTACGGCAGGGCGAGTGCTCGCTCGCCCTCGCGGGCGGCGTGACCGTGATGTCCACCCCCGACACCTTCATCGACATGAACCGTCAGCGCGGCCTGTCCGCCGACGGCCGCTGCAAGTCCTTCGCGGCCTCCGCCGACGGCACGGGCTGGGGCGAGGGCGCGGGCATGCTGCTCCTGGAGCGTCTCTCCGACGCCGAGGCCAACGGCCACCGGGTCCTGGCGGTCGTACGGGGCTCCGCAGTCAACCAGGACGGTGCCAGCAACGGGCTCACCGCTCCCAACGGGCCCTCCCAGCAGCGCGTCATCCAGCAGGCGCTGGCTGCCTCCGGCCTCACCGCCGCGGACATCGACGCCATCGAGGCCCACGGCACCGGCACCACGCTCGGCGACCCGATCGAGGCCCAGGCGCTCCTTGCGACGTACGGACAGCAACGCCCGCAGGGCGGCGAACCGCTATTGCTCGGCTCCGTCAAGTCCAACCTCGGCCACACCCAGGCCGCGGCCGGTGTCGCCGGCATCATCAAGATGGTCATGGCGATGCGGCACGGCGAACTGCCCAAGACCCTGCACGTCGACGAGCCGACGCCGCAGGTGGACTGGACCGAGGGCGCCGTCGAACTGCTCACCGAGCGTCGTACCTGGCCCGACCAGGGCCGTCCGCGCCGCGCGGGCGTCTCCTCCTTCGGTATCAGCGGCACCAACGCCCACGTCATCCTCGAACAGGCCACCGGCCCCGCGCCGACGGCCGTCACCGGCCATGAGGCCCCAGGCCAGACCCCCGCGGTGGTGGCCTGGCCCGTATCGGCCAAGACGCCGCAGGCCCTGCGCGCGCAGGCGGGGCGGCTGCGCCGCTTCCTCGACACCCTCCTCGACGACGAGCTCGCCACGGCGGGGCAGGCGCTCGCCACGACGCGCGCCGCCCTGGGGTACCGCGCCGCACCGGCCGGCGCCGATCGCGCCGAACTGGCCAGCGCACTTGAGGCGTTGGCCAACGGCGACGGCGACGGCGGAATCGACTTGGCGACAGCTGGCAAATCGGCCTTCCTCTTTACGGGGCAGGGTGCGCAGCGTTTGGGGATGGGGCGGGAGTTGTATGAGGCGTTTCCGGTGTTTGCGGAGGCGTTTGATGCGGTGTTGGGGGAGTTGGAGTCGGGGCTGGGGGAGGTGGTGTGGGGCGGGGATGCGGAGTT
>NZ_JBEXKU010000080.1:0-33400 GCF_040609575.1 Streptomyces sp. NPDC004647
TCGACCCGACCGGCAAGGGCCGCAAGCGATGGACCATGCGCTGGAAGGCACCCCTCAACGCATTCCAGATCGCCTTCGAGGGCCGGCTCACCCCGACCAACAGCTGAACCTCAACAACCAAGATCAGCCGTTAAATTGACACACCCGCAGATTCCGGAACCTGCGTACGAGGGGCCGGTGTCCGGGTCGACGCGGGTCAGCGGGGTCTCGTAGTCGAGGAGCAGCGCTTCGTGCGAGACGAAGCTCCATGGCGGTGCGCCCCGCCGGCTCAAGGAGCACCGTTGTGACCCTACGATGAGTCTTCGTCTGTCACGGAGGTACCGTCAGCCGGCTGCTTTCCGCGTGCGGGCCGCTGGTGCGCAGCGAGCAAGCTGCTGAGAGCGGTAAGCGTTCCAGCCGCCTCTGTGATGGCGAGGCTGTCTTCTACGGGAACCACTCCCATACCTGTGAGCACCACTTCAATGGAGGTAGAGAACATGCGCATTCGACTCGTCCAGGGGCTCGCCCTGTTGTCCACCGGCCTCCTCGCGGGCGCATTCGGCTACGGCGCGGCCAACCTCATCCCCACCTTCAATGCAGTACCGCTGGACATGCGGCTGTCCTTCCACACTGAGCTGATGAAGATGAACGGCATCACCATGCAGACGGCCATGGGACTGTCGACGATCAGCTCCCTGACACTCGCCGCCATGACTCGCGGCACGGCGAGGCGGCTCGCCGGCGCGGCTGGTCTGCTGGCATTCACGTCCTTCCTGATCACCCGGTTCGGCAATGTGCCGATCAACAGCCACATCAAGAAGTGGGCCGCCACGTCGGCCCCCGCCAACCACGCGGAGATCCTGCAGCGGTGGGAACTGTTCAACAACATGCGGACGCTTGCCGCTCTCACCGCGTTCATCCTTCTGATCGTGCTGGTCATGCGGCGGCACCGCGAAGACCAGGCAGCCACGCAGGCACAGCCCGTTGCCGCTGCAGCCTGAGAACTCCTGACGAAATGATCTTCGAGGTGGTTGGATCACTCCGGGACTGATGATCCGGGGGTGTGGGGTGGCTTGGCCGAAGCCGTGGGAAGTCGATGACGAGCTGTGGATGGTGATCGAGCCGCTGCTGCCCAAGGTGGAACGGCGGGCACGGCATCCCGGGCGCAAGCGGCATCCGGACCGGCTGGTGTTCCAGGGCATCTTGTTCGTGCTGAACACGGGGATCGCCTGGGAACACCTTCCGCAGGAGCTCGGCTTCGGCTCGGGCATGACGTGCTGGCGCCGCCTGGCGGAGTGGACTGAGGCCGGTGTGTAGCTGCGGCTGCACGAGGTTCTCCTCGCGAAGCTGCGCGGCGCGAACGCCCTGGACTTTTCCAGGGCGGCGGTCGACGGCTCTGGACCTCCCCCAGCTGCTTGGCCAGCTCCTCGGTGAGCGTGTCCAGTTCGCTCCGGCGAGCAGTGATTCGCTCCAGATCCTGCATCCCCGCGCCCTCCCACGTTCTTCCGGCGTACCGGCCCGGTGACGGATGGTAGGAACGGCACCACGACGAGCGCAGCAGAACCCGAGAACGACTCCGGCCAACAGGTCAAACGATCTTCACCATGGACACTGTCCCATGACCAGCACGAGCACTCCGACCCCCACGCACACCAGAGCCGTGACCTGCAACTTCAAGATGCACAGCTCAATGCCGCGTAGTTAGGCGGCGAGAATGATTGTCGAATCGACGGAGTCTGCCGGTTGACCTGGGGCTTGGGCCCATTGCCGGTGCAGCCGGTAGCGCCCTCGGCCGTGTCTGACCAGGAACTGTTGCGCCAGCCATTGGCCCATCTGTGCGGCAAGGCTCCGGACGTGCTCGATCTTCAAGCTGTCGGCGACTTGAGCGGGCGTCCAGTCCCGGCCGGGGGAATCCGTCAGGAGCCGGAAGACCTGCGCGCGGCGCCCGGTGTCGGTGGGATGCGGAGGCAGAGAGGCCGGCTGTTCGGGAGTGGCGAGGACGGTGATGTCCAGGTGCGTGATGGAACGGCTGGTCAGCGGCCGGTTCTCATTCGGTGTGGCACCGTAACGGGACATCGGGCACTTCACCTTGCGGGCGCTGATCCGGGGACGCCGTGCGGGGAGGAGACCGGCCAGAACGGCTCGGGCGATGCCTCCGGTGTCGGGATCATCGTCGCTGCCCGGTGCCAGCTGAGCGGCCGGGTCGGTGCGGTGATCGAGCAGCGTGGTGATCAGCATGTAGTGGTCGCCGACCCGAGTGCCGTCGCCGCAGGTGGCGGTGACGTCGACGTCGGCGGCGAGCACGAGTCGGCGTACGACCTTCGACCAGGTCCACAAGGTCAGCGGCTGGGTGTATGAACTCCCTCATGGAGCGCTGGGCCTGACCAGCCCGGATGACTTTTCGGCACCCGCAGAGTCGTCGGGGGTGTGCAGAGCAGAGTCCATGAGGGGACTTTGACAGGGTCCCTTCACGGTCGCCACCGAGAAACGCGATCGGACGGGCGTTGTCCCCTGCTGTCCCCTGCTCCGCGTCAAATGCCCATCTTCCACTGGGCTGTTGCAACGGTCACCGGTCCGTCGCAACAGCCCGATCGGGCAATGCTGAGGAAATACTCAGGTGGTCTGGCGCTTTCGACGGGCTCCAATTCGAGCACGTAGCCATTTCTCCGCAGGCCGCTCGTAGAATTGGTAGACGAATGCGCAGATCGCCGTGGTGATGACTAGGGCGAGCAAGGCCCAGCCCGCATTCGCCCAGCTGGCCTCTGCGGGCGTCATGTAGAACTCCATGATGGTTTTGCGGTTGAAGACCTCGGAAGCGATCTCGAACAGCACCGTGAAATGGAGCAGATAGAAGGCGTACGACCATTCACCGAGCGCCACCATGGGCTTGGTGCCGAGCCAGGATCGGCGCCCGGCCAGATCCTGTGCGGCGACCGCCACTACGACGAGCGCGTACAGCGGCGCGGTGACCTGGCTGAGGACGTCGTAGATGATGAGCGTCCGCCAGGTCTCCCCGCGCAGCAGCCACAGCACGAACAGCCCTGCGACCAGCAGCCCCGTGGCCGACCGGACGCCCAGCTTCGAGCGCCAGCCCTGACGCACCGCGGCGGCCGCGACCACGCCGAGGAGGAACTCCCACAGGCGCGCGATCGGCGAGTACGTGCCGAAGACGACCCCGCCCATGTCGCTCCACGAGGGCTGCGCCTGCGGCGGGTAGGCCTGCCACAGCCAGACCTTGATGCCCCAGCCGATCAGCACAAGGGTGGCCGCCGCCCAGCCGAGCCAGCGAACGGAGCGGCGGATCGTGAGCTTCGCGACAAACGGGAAGAGCGCGTAGAAGAACGCCTCGCACGCCAGTGACCAGGTGACCGGGCTGGTGCCGCCCAGAATCCAAGTCGGCACCCATGCCTGGAGGAGCAGAACCACCGAGATCGCTATCATCACATACCAGGTGGCCTGTTGGCCCTGGGCGTCGGGCAGTTGCAAAGCCAGCGGCAGCAGCGCGCCGATGACCAGCATGGGCCAGATGCGGGCGAACCTGCGCCCATAGAAGGCGCCGACCCGGTCGCCGGCCGTGTAAGTCCAGTTCAGCACAAAGCCGGAGAGCACGAAGAAGAACGTGACTCCGGACGAGCCCAGGACGAAGACGGCGTCCGTCTGCGGGAGCGGCAGCAGCGTGCTGACGTGCGACAGGAAGACCCCGAAGGCAGCGATCCAGCGCAGACCGGTGAGGGAGTCAAGGCGGGCCGCCGGCTGCGCGGAAGCCGAGGGGGAGACGGGCGGGGATTCTCGTCTTTCGGTAGAGAAAGTCATGGCAGTGACACCAGCCATTCAGCGACGACGGGAAGAGAGAACAGTTCGGGGACGGGTCCCGGATATTTAGACTTGACGGCGCGTTATGAGCAGGTTGCAGTAGTGGCTGCCCACGATGGGGTATTCCAACATACAGCGGTGAAAGGACTGTTAAGCGGAAATAAATTGGCGCGCGCTGTCGTCAATCCTTTCTTCTTTGCTGGTCCGGGCTTGGCGTCAGCCGTTAACCTGCTGTCGCGCATGCCTAACTAGCCCGCACAGAATCGAGGAATGTCATGCGACGATTTCCGTACGGCGCGGCGATGGTGACCGGGGCGTCGAGCGGTATCGGCGAGGGATTCGCCCGCCGCCTCGCCCAGGAGGGCGTAAACCTCGTCCTTGTCGCGCGGCGGGGCGACCTCCTCAAGCAACTGGCCGACGAACTCGAGTCCCAACACCACGTACAGGTCGAGGTGATGCCGCTCGACCTCACCGACGAGAGTCAGATCAGCGCCGCCGAGGAGCGCCTTTCCGATCCAGAGCGGCCCATCGAACTGCTTGTGAACAACGCCGGATCGAGCGGTTCCGGAAGATTCGCCGAACTGCCGCTGGAACGCGAGGTGCACACGGCGACGCTCAACGCCCTCGTGCCGCTGAGGCTGTCTCACGCCTGTCTGCCCGGCATGATCTCCCGCGGCGCCGGCGGCATCATCAACGTCTCTTCTCTGGCCGCCCTGTTGCCCAAGCCGGGCTCCGCGACCTATGCGGCGTCCAAGGCCTTCCTGTCCTCGCTGAGCGAGAGCCTCGCCATGGAGGCCGGGCGCCATGGGGTGCACATCACGACGGTGCACACCGGCCTGACCCGCTCCGAATTCCACGCCGCGGCCGGGGTGTCCACGGACACCCTGCCCAAGATCAGCTGGCTCACCCCGGATCAGGTTGCCCGCGCCGGCCTCGAGGCGGTGGCCGCCGGGCAGCCTGCCACGGTGCCTGGCATGTCGTACCGCATCCGGATGCCGCTGATGCGAGCGATGCCCCGGTCCATCGTCAGGGCCATCATGCGACGCGTCTACAAAGTCTGAGAAATAGACTTCAGACGCGTCTGCACAGTCTGATCCAGACGAAAGGGCCCACTCACATGACCGCACAGCGCAGCACCATCTCCCCTCGGCACAAGGCACGCAACCGTGTCGTGATCTTCTTCCACCGCATAGGCCTGCCGTTCGGGCCGATGCATCTGCTGACCGTGCCCGGCCGTAAGAGCGGGGTTCCCCGGACCACTCCGGTGGCCCCGGTCGTCGTCGCCGACGAGCGCTACATCGTGCAGGCGTACCCGAATTCAGACTGGGTCAAGAACGCGCGGGACGCCGGGGGCGGTGTGCTCACCCGGGGGCGGCGCGCGAAGACGGTGGACCTGGTGGAGGTGCCGGAAGAGCAACGCGGACCCGTTCTACGGGAGTTTCCCGGCCAGAACCCCAGGGGCGTCGCTGCATTCGTGCGCAACGGCCTGGTGGGCTCCGGCTCTCCAGACGGCTTCGCAGCGGCCGCGCCGCACGTGGTGGTGTTCCGCGCCACGCCGCGTACGGGCGGGGCGAGTTAGCGACAGGAGATAGCAGGCCCCCTCGGACAATCCGAGGGGGCCTGCTGTGTTGCGGTGTGCGCCACGTGCGCCAAGTGCGTGAGGTGGGGCCAAGTGCTCAGTGAGGTATGGCCAGTTCCTCGTCCAGCGCCGAGGACAGCGGCCGGCCGTGCACATCGACGCCGGTGGTGAGGTAGCTCAGCTCCCTCGGACCCTCGTGCCGCAACCAGTGCGCCATCCGGCGCAGGTCCTCCGGCTTGGGGTGGACGAACCGGCGGTTCGGGTCCCGAATCCCGAGATGTTCCAGCACCACGGGCGAGTTCTGCACCGTGGTCATGAGGTCCTTGCCCGCGTCGGCAGCGGCGCGCTCGCCGCGGTCCACCGCCTCGCACAGCCGCACCATCTCGTCGAAGAGCGCCTTGTAGCCTTGCGAGCCGGGGACCGGAAGCCCCGGGTAGGCCGTCTTCTCCATCTCTCGCAGCACCCCGTCGTCGCCGGACTCCAAGAAGCGCTCCGTGAACCGGTCGAAGCGCAGATTGATCGGCACTTCGGCGGCGCACCAGATGCGGTAGACGGCATTCCACAGGGCGTGGTCGGCGAACGAGATAAACGAGCAGTTGACGAGCTCGTCGTTGTAGCGGATCAGGCCCTGCTGCAGCTCCTCGACGTAGCGGAAGCGCTCCTCGTCGAAGTCGTCCTCGGCGAGCGCGTCAAGGATGCGCCAGACAAGGGAGTTGATCAGTTCTGCGGTGTTGGCGAGGCCGCGCGAATACAGCGGATCGATGAACCCCCCGGCGTGCGACATCAGACACCAGCGGTGGCCCACCGTCTGGCTGGACGCGTACTGGATGCGCCCTGCCGAGACCCAGGGCCGCACGGTGCGGGCCTCCTTGAACAGCCGCTCCACCGCTGGGAAGCGCGCCGCGAACTGCCGGAACTCCTCTTCGGGGCTGATGTCGTCCGGCTTGGGGTAGAGCCGCTCGTCCAGGGTGAGACCCACGCTGATGAGGGGGTTCCTCGAGTCGGGCGTGTTGTTGAACGGGATCGACCAGAACCAGCCCCGCTCGAAGAGGTGGTGCATGGTGCCCTCCACCCACGGGATGGGCGGCGCGTCCTCGGGCCCCACGCGCAGGCATTCATCGGTGGGGCGGACCCCGACCATGTGCGTGAACATCGAGCGGGAGTGGTGCTTAAGGTCCTTCGGCGGCTTGCGCAGCGCCAGGTGGTCGGCGACCGGCGAGCGAAACCCGCTGGCATCCACCAGGTAGCGGCCCTCGTAGCGGTCGCCGTTCTTGTCGATGACGGCGACGTAGTCCTCCTCCAACTCGACGTTCTCCACGGGGAACGCCTGGCGCACATCGCAGCCGTAGCGGATGGCCGTGTGCAGCAGATACGCGTCCGAGTCCTGGCGGAAGAGATGGCTGGTCTGCAGCCCCTTCGACGGCGGGCTGAACTGGAGGAACTCGGCGGGGTCGGGCTCCTTGCCCTCCTCGTGCCGGATGAAGCCGAAGTGCCGCTTGGTGCCGCTGGTCGGGGCGATCTGGTCGCGGTAGCCCACGTAGGAGGTGAGCGGCTCCAGTTCGGGCACACCGTAGCGGCGGGCGAGCAGCCGGAACAGCTTCAGGGTGTAGTGCGTCGTCGACTCCCCCACGGCGAACCTGGGGTGCACTCCACCATCGAGCAGCAAAACGGAGACACCCTGCTTGGCCAGGATGGCGCCCAGAGTCGACCCGGCGATGCCGGAGCCCAGGATGATCACGTCATGGCGGCGGGGGGTCGTGGGGCGCGTCCCGGGGTGATAGGCGGACGGCTGTCCGGGCATGGTCTTCCTCCCTGTAGGTCATATCTGCAAGACGTCCGGGGCATCGCGGAGAGCCGCGGTGCCCCGGACGTGTTCCTTGGGTGCCGGTACCGGCGACGGAAGGGGGAGGGTCGTCGGAGCCCGGCGTGGGAGGCGTCAGCCCCTGGCACCTCGCGCGCCGGCCGGCGGACCACCCATGCCGCCACGGACACCCGGCGGCGGACCAGGAATATCACCGTGGGCTCCGGCCTCCGGCATAAAGCCGCGCATCTGGTTGCGGTTGGCGAGCTCCTGCATCTTCGCCCAGTCGGGGCGGCCGTTGGCGGTCAGCTCGGCCAGGCCGATGAAGAAGTCCTCGACGCCGCCAGGGGTCGCGATGACCAGCAACTGGCCCGGCTCATCACCGACGTTCAGGAAGCGGTGGGGAACACCACGCGGGCCATAGACGACCGTGCCGGCCTCGACGACGTCGGAGACCCCGCCGACCTCGAACTCATAGCGACCCTTGTTGATGAAGAAGGCCTCGTCCGCGGTCTCGTGAATGTGCAGCGGCGGACCGCTGCCGGGCTGGGTGGTGATCTGGTAGAAGCTGTAAAGGCCGCCGGTGTCCTCCTTGCGGAGCAGGAATCGACCTTCCTCACCGAACCAGCAGACTGGCTCGACGTCGTCTCGGCTGACTATCTTTCGCTCGGTCTTCGACATTTCCTTGCCTTTCGCTCGGAACATCGGGGAAGAAATTTCTTGCGGTAGGACTACCGGCTGGTCAATCGGCCAGTGGAACTGGTTCAGCGGCCCGTGGAAACAGAATCAGCGGCCGATAAAGAGGCGGATAAGGCCGGACAAAGCAACTGTTGACGGCGGTTACACCATGGTCGTTCCGCCGTCTGTGACGAGGCAGCCGCCGGTGACATACGAGGCCCGCTGAGAGGCGGCGAACGCGATCACCTCGGCCACGTCCTCCGGGGTGCCGTTGCGGCGCAGCGCCGCACGCTCCGCCGCGGCCTGGCGCTGCGCCTCGGGGATGTACTGGGACAGTTCCGTGAGGATGAGGTTGGGTTCGACGGCGTTGACCCGAACCCCGTGCGGGCTCACCTCCATGGCAAGCGTCCGCACGGCGGCCTCAACTCCCGCCTTGGCGATGGCGAGTGACAGAAAGCCCGGCGAGGGCCTACGGGCGAGGGCCGCACCGACTGCCACGACCGAACCGCCGCCGCGGGCGACCATGTCGGGCAGGACCGCCCGCGTGGTCAGGAACAGCGCCTTGAGCTGCTGGGTGACCACCAGCTCCAGGTCGTCCCAGGTCAGCTCCGTCGCCGGGGCGATACGGAAATCGTGGGCACCCAGGCCCGCGGCATTGAGCACCAGAACGTCTATGGGCCCCAGTTCGGCCGTGGCGCCGGCGACCAGAGCGCTCACCTGCTCGGGATCGGTGACATCGCCCTGGAGCGCGACCGCCTGGCCGCCTCGACGCCGGATGGAGTCCACGACCTCCTGGGCCGCTTCCGCTCCCTTGCGGCAGTTGACCACCACCTGGGCGCCCCTGGCGGCCAGCAGCCGCGCCGTGGCGGCGCCGATGCCCCTGCTGGCACCGGTCACCAGGGCGACCTTGCCGTCGAACTCAGGCGGCTCGGGCCCGGCGTCGTCGGTGACGTCGGTGGCGGGCTCGTTCGTTTGGCTCTCCGCGTGTGCTGCGTTCACCAGGGATAGCTCCTCAACTCACCAGTGGAACTCGGTCATTGATCGGTACGGTTGTGCGCGGTCACACCCACGCCAGCCAGCAGCCGCACAGCGCGACGCAGAAGGCGAGCAGCGCGGACGCCGTACGCCGGCGATTGGCGCGGGCCCAGCGGTCGCGCAGCGTCCGCCAGTCGTCCGGGATCTCTCCGGCCGCGGCCCACTCGTCGATACGCCGGTTCATCCGTACGTTGCGCAGTTCGGACACCAGGGCGACGCCCACCACCCCGGCCAGGGCGACCGCGAAGGCCGTCTTGGCGGCGACGCCCGGAGCCAGGAAGGAAAGCCCGAGGCCGGCGGCCAGAGCCACCTTGTTGACCGTGGGCATCAGCGGGTCGAAGCCCGGGTCGAGAGCCCGGTGCACCTCGGACCAGGTCTGCCGGGGCAGCTGCAGCAGCATGGGCACGATGGCCCGTTCGACGGCGATCAGCACGCCGGCAAGCACTCCCGTGCACAGGATGAAGACAACGGCCAGAGCAGCGGTCAGCATGACGCGCCCTCACTCCCCGCCAGGCTCGGCGGCCAGGGCGGCCGACGGGATGGGGCCGCGCTCCAGGCGCTCGTCCAGCATCAGCGAATAGCTCTGGCCGCGGGCGACGTTGTCGAAGAACGCGTACATCATGAGATCGCGCAGTCGACTCAGCGCCGTACTGTGCACGAGCCCCAGCGTGCCGATGCGCCATGAGGTGGTGGTCATGTCCGCGGCACGGGCCCGGCGTGCGGACTCGAACGCACGGAGCGTAGCGGGCACGGCGTCCGGCTCCGCCCGCCCCAGCATCCCCGCGAGCACGACCCCGCTCTCGATGGCCTGGCCGGCGCCCTGACTCAGATTGAGCGTCATCGGGTGCGCGGCGTCGCCGATGAGCACGACGCGGCCCTGGGTCCAGCCGCCGCCCGGGGGCCGGTCGTGGATGCTCACCGGCAGGATCGCCTCTTCCTCGGTGGCGGTGATAATCCGGCCGATGGGCTCGGGCCAGTCGCGGTAGGCGGCGGCAAGCGCCGAGCGGCGCATGTCCGCGATGGTGTTGATTCCGGCCGCCGCCCGGTCGCTGGTGATGGCGTCCCAGTAGACCTCGTTCTCGTTCAGGCGGCAGTACAGGAAGCGCAGGCCGCCCTTGCCCCACAAGTTGAAGAACGTGCCGGTGGGCACCACGGATTCGCCCGGCAGCCGGGCGATGGCCTGCCACGCCGTATATCCGGCGTACCGCGGTGGCGGCTCGAAGCCCCGCCGCATCACGCCGCGGACCGTGGAGCGCAGCCCATCGGCGCCAATCAGCAGATCTCCGCGGGCGGTTGAGCCGTCCTGGAAGCGGGCGGTGACACCCTCGGCGTCCTGGGTATAACCGATCAGCCGCGAGCCGAGGCGGATCCGGTGATCACCCACGGCCTCGGTGAGCACCTTGTGCAGAGAAGAGCGGCGCAGGGCGCAGGCCGGTGCGCCGCACTTCTCCGTCGGTCCGTCCAAGTGCCAGCGCGCCAGCCGCCTGCCGGTGTCGGAGCGGAACTCGTGGAAGCGCATACGAACGGAGTCCGCCGCGACAGCCTCGTCGAGCCCGAGCCGGCGCAGCGAGAGGAAGGCGTTGTGCCAGAGCATGAACCCGCCTCCCGTCAGCAGCCGTCCGGGGGAGGGGCGCGCCTCGAACACCTCTGTCTCGATGCCCTGCCGCAGCAGTCCTGCCGCCGTGGTGAGCCCGCCGATACCGGCGCCGATCACCAGGGCCTTGCGGATGGTCGCCATGGTCGCCGTCCGCTCAGCCGGCGTTCGGCACGCTGTCGAGCCGCTGGCGCAGGTCGTAGACCCGCCGCTCGATGCCGCCGTTGCTCCAGTACGGGAACATGGGCGCCGCGATCTCCATGTGCGTCGGAGAGTCCTCCCAGGCGCGAAACACCTTCTCGCTCTCCCACTCGGCGAGCAGGATGTAGCGGCCGGGCTCCTCAACATCGCACAGCAGCTCGTCCCGGATGTGACCCGGCGTGCCGCGGACGGCGGAGCTGACCTCGCGATAGGCCTTCTCGAAGGCCTCCTTGTCCTTCTCCTCGATACGGGCAGACACCATGACGCGTACGGGCATGACTGATCACCTCTGGTTGGTGGGGTGGGCGGGTACGTGCTCGACCTTTTCGAGCACGCGTTTTGCTGCGGATTCGCGGAACTGCTCCAGACGGGAGCTGAGTTGCTCGCGTTCGGGGCTCTTCTGGAAGGCTTCCAGGGCGGCCCAGTCGGCCCAGTCGGCCATGATCAGGTGGGTGCGCGGATGGTGTGGATCCCGCAGCAGCGTCTGGCCGACGCTGCCCGGCAGCCGCGCGGCGGCCTGTGCCGTCTCCAGCCAGGTCGCACGGAACTCGTCCTCACAGCCCTCACGGACCGTCATCTCCAGCACGCTACGCAGCACAGTGTTCGGGCTCCTTTCCGGTCGGATACGGCTTCGGTCGCATACGGCCCCGTCAAGAACCGCTGTGGTCAGATGCCGCCGTCGACGTCGAGCGTGGCGCCGGTGATGTAGCGGGCGGCGCCCGAGACGAGGAACAGCACCACGTCCGCGAGCTCTTCCGGGCGGCCAAGGCGCCGCAGCGAGATCATCTGCTCGTAGCGGGCTCGCCCCTCTTCGGTGACGGCCTTCATCTGGTCGGTCTCGACCAGACCGGACGCGACGCAGTTGACGCGGACACCCCGCGGGCCGAGCTCCTTGCCAAGGGCGCGGGTCAGGCCCATCACCCCGGCCTTGGAGGCCACGTAGTGGGCGGCGCCCGGCATCCCGTGGTGGGCGACGGCCGAGCTGATGTTCACGATCGACGCGACATCGGCGACGTACGGCAGGGCCCCGCGGATCACCTGGTACATGCCGGTCAGATTGGTGTCGAGGATGCGACTCCATTCCTCGGGAGCCAGGTCCTCCAGGGAGTGGTGGCTGATGACCCCGGCGTTGTTCACCACGGCGTCGATGGCGCCGTAGGTCTCATGCGCCGTGGCGCACAGCTGCGCGGCCTGTTCGTGGTCCGCTATGTCGCAGCGCACCAGATTGCCCTGCGCGCCCTGCTCGTTCAGCTCACGCCGCAGGGACTCGACCGCCTCGCTTTCGGTCACGTAGCAGGCGGTCACCGAGGCGCCCTGCGCGGCGAGTGCAAGGACGGTGGCCCGGCCGATGCCCCGGGAGCCGCCGGTGACCAGGACGTGCTTGCCCTTGAGTGCGAAGTCCATCTTGTTCACCGCGCCACCGCCGCACCGGCGCGGTTGCGGGCCGCAGCCTCAACGCGCTCCTTGATCAGCGCCAGCTGAATCTTCGAGTTCTTGTTGATGCGCTCGACCATGGCCGCGTCGTCCACGGGCGCCTCGCGCTTCATGTGGAACTCCTGCACCCAACGCATCTCCACACCGCCCTCGGTCTCCCGGTAGGTCCAGTGGATGTTCATAAACGCGAAGGGGCCGGGCTCGACGCGGTATGCGGTCACCTTCTTGTTCTCCCGGTCCGTGATCCGCTCGGAGATCCAGCTCCAGACCTTGCCGTCGTCCTCCGGGTGGAGGGCGAGACGGAACCGCACGGTGTTCCTGTCGCGCTGCAGGATCTCGGCGGAGGCGTACTCGCTGAACAAGTTCGGCCAGTTCGCCACATCGTTGGTCATGTCCCACACCACGCTGAACGGCGCATCGATGACGATGCTGTTCTCCGTGCGCGCGGCGGCCGGCTTCAACTGGTCATTGATCAGCGTGAAGATCTCGGGGAAGCAGGTGGCGCCCTCGGCGTCGACCTCGATGTGGTAAGTGTTCTCCACTTCCGTGATGACGTTGATCAAGCCCAGGGAGTCCACCCCCATGTCCTCAATGGTCACGGTGGGGTCGTCCACCTTCAGCACCTCGTCTGGAACTCCGGTGCAGCGCTGGACGATGGAAAGGAACAACTCGTAGGTGAGGGGCGAGGTCATGATGCCGATCCTTTCGGTCTCACATGGATGTGCTGGGTCGGGCGTCATGGGGTCACGCCGCGTATGACAAGGGCGGAGTTGAAGCCGCCGTAGCCCCTGGCGATCACCAGGGCGGTACGCATCGGCGTCTCGCGGGCCTGGCTGACGAGGTCGATCTGGAGACCGGCGTCCGCCGTGATGCCCGCGCCGGTGGGCGGGATGACCTGCTCGCGCAGCGCGAGCAGCGCGGTGACGACGTCGAGTGGCGCCCCACCCGCATACAGCCGCCCGTACTGGGCCTTGGGGGCCGTGACCGGCACCCCGCGCGGCCCGAACACCTCGACGAGGCAGGCGGCTTCGGCACGGTCGAGCTCGGGTGTGCCCGCCGCGTCGGCGAAGACCACGTCGACCTCCTCCGGCCGTACGCAGGCGTCGGCGAGGGCCAGCTCGACGGCTCGGCGCAGGGCGGTGGGACCGGTGCCGTGGGCGGCGCCCGGTGCCGGGTCGAACGTCGCGGCGTGCCCGGCGATCTCCCCGTACGGCCGCTCGACACCGCGCTCGCGGGCGCTGTCCTCGGCCTCCAGGACGAGGATGGCGCCGCCTTCGCCGGGGACATGGCCGCATGCGGCCGCGTCGAACGGCAGATAGGCGCGCTTCGGGTCGCTGCCGGTGCTCAGCCGCTTCGACGTGGTCTGGCAGGCCAGCGCGTACGGGCTCAGCGGGGCCTCGGTGCCACCGGTCAGAACGACCTTCACGTCCCCCTGCAGCAGCGTGCGCCGGGCCTGTGCGATGGCGTCCAAGCCGCCGGCCTGCTCGGTGACGGCGACCCCGCAGGGCCCCTTCATACCGTGCCGGATGGAGAGTTGGCCGGTCGTAGCGGCGTAGAACCAGGCGATCGACTGGTACGGGCTCACATGGCGCGGGCCGCGCGACCACAGGGCCTGGATCTCGCGCTGCCCGAACGCGTTGCCTCCGGAGGAGGAGGCGGTGATGACACCGAGTTCGTACGGCGAGAACGCCTCGGGACGCACCGCGGCGTCGCGTAGCGCCTCCTCGCCGGCCAGGAGCGCGAACTGACTCCAGCGGTCGGTCTGGATGGCCAGCTTGGGGTCGACGTCCGGCAGCGTCTCGTCGCCGGAGACCTCGCCGACCACGCGAACCGGGAAGTTATCCGCGTCGAACCGGGTCACCGGGCCGAGGCTGCGTCGGCCCTCGAGGACCGAGCGCCAGAAGGCGTCGGCACCGGTGCCGCCCGGCGCGATCGCCGAGATCCCGGTGACCACGGCGCGGCGCGTGCTTGTCGTCGTATCAGTCATCGCTCACCGCCGAGCCAGGCGCGGTGAGCACCATGGCCGTCTGGAAGCCGCCGAAGCCGCTGCCCACGCTCAGGACGGAGTTGGTCTCATGGTCACGTGCGGTCAAGGGGACGTAATCCAGGTCGAGTTCGGGATCGGGGTGGTGCAGATTGGCCGTTGGCGGCACCGTGTCCATCTCGATCGCGAGGGCGCACGCCGCCAGCTCCAGGGCGCCGATCGCGCCCAGCGAGTGCCCGACCATCGACTTGATCGAGCTCACCGGCACGCGGTAGGCGTGCTCGCCGAGCGAGGCCTTGAACGCGGCCGTCTCATGACGGTCGTTCTGCCGGGTACCCGAACCATGGGCGTTGATGTAGTCGATGGCCTCGGGCGCCAGTTGGGCGCGGTTCAGGGCCACCCGCACGGCCTCGGCCAGCTCCACCCCATCCGGGCGCAGCCCGGTCATATGGAAGGCGTTGCTGCGCTGTGCATACCCCGCGACCTCGCAGTAGATACGGGCGTCGCGGCGCCGCGCGGCCTCGGCCTCCTCCAGGATCAGTACGGCCGCCCCCTCGCCGAGCACAAAACCGTCGCGGTCCCGGTCGAAGGGGCGGGAGGCGCGTTTGGGGTCGTCGTTATTGGGTGAGGTGGCCTTGATGGCGTCGAAGCAGGCGACCGTAATCGGGGAGATGGGCGCGTCGGTGGCGCCGGCCACGACCAGGTCGGCCGACCCGTCCTCGATGAACTGGGCGCCCTGCGCGACGGAGTCGAGCCCCGACGTACAGCCGGTCGACACCACCCGGACCGGCCCCTGGGCGCCGGCGGCCCACGCCACCTCCGCACCGAGGGCACTGGGCACAAGGGCCCGATACAGATGTGGGTAGGGATCGTCCGCGTTCACCACCCACTGGCTGCCGCCCCCGCTGACCTGGACGTACTGCTGCTCCAGCGTGATGGTGGAACCGACCGCGCTGCCGACCGAGACACCAATGCGGTGCGGCGCTACGTCCCCGGTCTCGATGCCGCTGTCGGCGAGCGCCTCGCGCGCGGCGACCACGGCGAACTGCGAGCAGCGGTCCATGCGATGGATCTCGTCGGGCGCAAGGCCGGACGCGGCCGCATCGAAGTCACACTCGGCGGCGATCCGGGAGCGGTACTCCGAGGCGTCGAAGTGCGAGATGGCGCGGGTGGCCGTGCTGCCCTCGGTGAGCAGCTGCCAGAACGCCTTGGTGCCGATGCCACCGGGAGCGATCACGCCGATCCCGGTGACCACAGCGCGTCGGGGGCTCATGCGGACTCCTGTTCCAGCAGCGGTTCGGTGTCCACATGGCCGAGCTCGGGCCGGGGCGCGAGCGGACCCAGCTGGAACACAAGGAAGGCCGGGACGTCGCCGGGATTCTCAAGCCGGTGGCGGACGTTGATCTCCAGGTGGAGGGCCTCTCCCGCGCTCAGCGACACCGGCTCGCCGTCGATCCGCGCCATGATCGCGCCGTTGACGAGATACAGGAACTCCTCGGAGTACGGGTGGTAGTGCTCAGTAACCACCTCGCCGGGCTCCAGGGTGAGCACCCCCATGAAGCCCGCCGTGGCACCGGACGTGGCCGGGCTGAGCAGGGTGCGCAGATCTCCGCCCCGGCGCCGGTTGGGCGCGACGTTGTCTGCTGCGATCTTGGTCATTCGTTCGCTGGCCATGCCAGGTTCTCCTTCGGTGTCCGTGCGGGCGTGAGTTCGCGTCCGGCCCGGCGACCCCGTTGTCGCCGTGGGTGAGAGGTGCGTAAGCGGTCAGCTGTCCGCGTGCCAGGTGTAGAACTCCTGGGCCATGGCGTCCTTGGGGCCGCGCCAGGTCCGCGGGTCGTAGGCGGTGATGTATGCGCTCAGCTGCTCGCCGATGTCCTGGAACAGCTCATGGCCGCGCACCTCATCGATCGCCGGGCGGACATCGTCGTCGGCCGCTATGTAATGCATATAGAGATCGTGGAAGCGAAAAAGTCGGCGTTCCCGGACTCCGATCAGATGAGGTAGTTCTCCGGCGTCGGACTGCCCGAAGATGCGCTTCACGTCGTTCTCAGCGTTCGGCTTCATGCGAGCCACGATGAGGGTACTGCGCATTCTTTTCCCTTCCGTTCCAGATGCGCCGCACGGCGAGGCGCCTCGATAAGACTCACTCGGGTCGATAAAGCGCGGATGAGGGCAGGGAAAAACCGGCTACGGAAAGGCTTCCGAGCAGCGAAGAAACGGCCCCATGCGGGCCTCTACACGACCGGGAAGACGCCCGAGGCAACGGTCATGGGCATCTCCTGATTTGCCCAGTCTACGCGTGCCGCGAGCTTGGCTCCGACTACAAATACGGCTTTTACCTGCGACTTTGCTAGAGACGCCAGGCGTCGGTACCGCTGCTTCGGACGAAAGTATGAGGGGTCTCATCCTTTGGCCGATAGGCGATCCCGAGTCCCCGTCGTTACGGTATTGCCACGCCGAACCCGATGCTATTTCTGGTGCTGCACAGTCGCCCGTGAAGATGACCTAATGCTTTCACTCCAAGGGGTCAAAAATGGAAATCCTGGCCGTTTCTGAATCCAAGAAACTGCGCCCCGCGCCCGTGGATGGAGGGGTGTTCCGTGAAGTATGTGGCCAGTTTGTCACCGGCGTTGCGGTGATTACCTGTCAAGGCAGTGACAAGGAGCCGGTCGGTGTCACGGTGAATTCGTTCACCTCGGTGTCACTCGATCCGCCGCTCGTGCTCTTCTGCATCCATAGAGATTCCAGAGCAATGCCGGCCATTCGCGGGTCCGGCGGTTTCGCGGTCAATATCCTTGCTTCCGACCAGGCGGGGGTGTGCCGTGCGTTCGCCGCCCGTGACACCGCCGGCTTCGGCGAGTTGGCCCACCGCTCCGGGGTGACCGGATCGCCGGTGATCGACGATTCGCTTGCCTTCCTCGACTGCCGTCTGCACGACCTGTACTCGGCCGGCGACCACGAGATCGTCCTCGGCGAGGTCGTCGACCTTGGACTGCTCCGCGAGGAGCAGCCCCTGGCGTTCTTCCGAAGTTCCCACCCGCGGCTGGAGGGTGACGCATGACCGTGCTCATGGAAGCCGGGACGGCTGTTCAAGCGCAGGCGGTCGCCCAGGCGGAGTCGGCCACCGGGCACACGGTGGCCCTGCGGCTCCTCGGGCCACTGGAGGTCTACCTGGGCCCGGCCGAAGTCGCCCTGCCCCAGCGCAAGTTGCGCCAGCTCCTTGCCACCCTGCTCATCCGCCCCAACGCCACTGTCTCCAACGAGGCGCTGATCTGCGAACTGTGGGATGACCAGCCGCCGGCCACCGCCCTGGCCGCGCTGCGCGTGTATGTCTCACAGCTGCGCAAGTTCCTGATCCGGCACGGGCTCGACGGCCGGTGGTGCACCCTGCGGACCCGGGCCCCCGGGTACCAACTTCAGGTCACTGATGGCATCTTGGACACCGTATGCTTCGACCGGATGGCTGCCCTTGCCTGGGAGTCCGCGGAGGCCGGCCACCACGAACTGGCCTCGCGCCAGTACCGCGAGGCACTGGCGCTGCGCCGCGGCCCCGCGCTCGAAGGCCTCCGCGACAGCCCCGCGCTCGCGGGTGCCGCCCTGCAGTACGACGAGGCGTGGCTGACCGCGCTGAAGCGGCGCATCGATCTGGACCTATTGCTCGGTCGTCATCCAGAACTGGTGGGTGAGCTGCGCCGGTTGCTTGCGGAGGATCCGCTCAACGAAGGCTTCTGCGCGCGGCTCATGATGGCCCTGCACCGCAGTGGGCGCAGCGGCGAGGCGCTCGCCGCCTACCGCCGCACCCGCGGCCAGCTGATCGAGGAGCTCGGCATCGAACCGGGCCTGGAACTGCGCAGGGCCCACCAGGCTGTCCTCACCGACGACGTGGCTCTCCCGCTCGAGTCACGGGCCTCGGCCTGACCGCATGCAGCTATTTAGGAGATGACAGCGGCAGTTGAGGAAGCGAAGGATCATCTGAGGTGCGTCTTTCCGGGGGCACGGCCGGGCGCGCCGGAACGGAAAACATCAGAAAGCGGAGTAATGACCAACTCGTCTCCCCAACCTCCGACAGGCGGGCGCAGAGCCCGTACGTTCTACCGTGCGACGACCACGCTGATGGCATTCACGGCCCTGGTGCAGGTTGGCCTGGCCGGTGGCTATCTCGGCGGCGACTACGACTCGCTGGCCATGCATCAGATCAACGGCTTTGTGCTCGCGGGTCTCGCGCTCATCACGTTGATCATCGCGATCTGGTTCCGGCGCACCGGCGGCCCGAAGTGGCAGGTGCCCGTCTCCATCGTGCTGTTCATCGCCGTACCCGTGCAGGCGACCATCGGCACCAACCGCATAGTGCCCGTGCACATCGCCCTTGGTGTGCTGATCGTGAGCACCATCGCCGTTCTGGTGACCTTGGCCTGGATCGCCCCCGGCGCACCCGCGCAGACCGACACTGAGTCCGCCGAGTCCGAGCGGAACGCGGAGCTCGTGTCATGAGGAGACGACAATTCCTCGGCGGCAGCGCGCTCGGTGTCGCAGGACTCATCGGAGTCGGTGTGCCGCTGGTGGGCAGCGCTCGCCGCGGCGGGCAGGGCGTGAGCCCCGGCAGCCTGCTGACGTCAAGGGCGAAGCTGCCCAAGCCGTACGAAGTGAAGCTGCCGATCCCCAAGGTCCTGGAGCCCGTGAGTTCGAGCGGGACCACCGACACGTACGAAATCACCCAGCAGGTCGCCGACTTGGAGATCCTGCCGGGACTGCGCACACAGGCGTGGACGTACGGCGGTACCTTCCCCGGTCCCACCCTGGTCTCGCGCTCGGGCCGACGCACCCGGGTCAAGCATCGCAATGAGCTGCCGCAGCCGACCGTGGTGCATCTGCACGGCGGCCACGCGCCGGCCGACAGCGACGGGTACCCCACGGACCTGATCCTGCCGGCGGACGGCAGCATCTCGGCCGACCAGGCCACGGCCGCGATGGTGGAGGGCATGCACGGCCACTCGGCCCATGGCCGGCCCCCCGGCACGCTCGGGATGGCCAAGGGCGAGCGCACGTACACGTATCCCATGAACCAGCCGGCGGCCACGCTCTGGTACCACGACCACCGGATGAGCTGGACGGGTCTGAGCGTGTGGCGCGGACTCGCCGGATTCCACCTCGTCCAGGACGACGAGGAGGAGCAGCTCCCGCTGCCCAAGGGCGACCGGGACATCCCCCTGCTGATCGCGGACCGGGCGTTCGAGGAGGACGGCTCGTTCCGCTATCCGCTGACGGACACCAAGCTGCTTCGGCCCGGTATCACCGATGAGTTCATGGACGGCGTCCTGGGAGATGCCATCCTGGTCAACGGTGCGCCCTGGCCGGTGCACGAGGTCGACCGCGCCCACTACCGGCTGCGGGTCCTCAATGGGTCCAACGCCCGCCCGTACACGCTCCAGTTCGACCAGCAGCCATCGGGCGGGCAGGCGTTCGCCCAGGTCGGCAGCGACGGTGGACTCCTTGAGCGTCCCGTGCGGCATGACGCGATCCATCTCGGCACCGGCGAACGGGCCGACGTGGTCGTGGACTTCTCACGTTGGCGGGCCGGCACCAGGGTGCGCCTGGTGAACACGCTCGCCGATGGCACGGCGCGCGAGGTGATGGCGTTCGACATCAAGGCCGGCGCCGTCTCGGACGACGCGAAGGTGCCGGATAAATTGGTGCGCTTCCCGCGTCTTGACCCGGCGAAGGCCGTGATGACCCGCGACTTCCACTTCCGGCAGGACAGGTACGGCTGGGTCATCAACGACCAGCCCTACAAGCCGGGCCGCGCCCTGGCGCGCCCGAAGCTGCGGCAGTTGGAGATCTGGCGGTTCACCACCAACCAGCGCCACCCCGTGCACGTCCACCTGAATCATTTCCAGGTGCTCTCCCGGAACGACGTCGCTCCGGGTCCGTACGACGTGGGGTGGAAGGACACCGTCGATCTTCCGTCGACTCAAACGGTCGAGGTTGCAGTGAAGTTCACCGACTACGCGGGCACCTTTATGCTCCACTGCCACAACCTGGAGCACGAGGACATGGCGATGATGGGCGACTTCGTCACCGAGTGACCATCGCGTGAGTCCCTACGCAGGTCCGGCACCCTCGCAACGCGGGGGTGCCGGACTTTGTGCTGAGGGGGCCGCCGGTGCGCCGCGCTCGTGCCCCTGAGGTCGTCGCAGTGGCGATTGCAGGCAACAGCGTTCTTTGCAGCGGCTTTAGCGCGCTGTACGAGCATGCACATATGCGCTCTCACGTCGCCCGCCTGCTGCGCTTCTTCCTGGATGGACTGATCGGCCTCGGTCAGGGGTGGGTCTACATTCCGGCTCCTCCGCTGGACGAGCCCGCCGCGGGACACCCCGAACGGCTCTGCCCGGACCAGCCCTTGACCGAGACAGAGCGCGGCCTCGCGCGCCAACTGGCCGATGAGGGCGAGATGAAGCGGTGATGAAAGGTCCCGGCCGTACGTCCCCTTGGAGGTCTTATGTCACTTGGAGAACGGGGCGACTCGGTCCCGCGTGATGCTCTGCCCGTGCCAGGTACCCGCCATCCAGGGATAGCGCTGGCCGTCTTGGCCGCGGCCTACCTGATGGTCGTGCTCGATGCCACGATCATGAACGTCGCCCTGCCGAGCATCCAAGCCTCGTTGAAGGTGTCCGCCGAGAACCTGGCCTGGGTCGTCAACGCCTACGCCCTCGCCTTCGGCGGGCTGCTGTTGCTCGGCGGCCGCGCCGGAGATCTGTTCGGCCGCCGCCGTGTCTTCCGGGCGGGTATCGCCGCCTTCGCCCTGGCCTCACTGCTCGGCGGCCTCGCCCCGAACTCGGGGCTGCTGATCGCCGCACGTGTGGTGCAGGGCATCGCCGCCGCGGTCGCCGCGCCCACCACGCTCTCGTTGATCGCCACGACCTTCACCGAGGGCAAGGAGCGCAACCGGGCCATGGGCGTCTACGCCGCCATGGCCGGCGTCGGCTCGACACTAGGTCTGCTGCTCGGCGGCCTGCTCACCGAGTACCTCGACTGGCGCTGGGTACTCCTTGTCAATATTCCCATCGCAACGGGCGTGCTCCTTGGCACCGTTGTGCTCGGCGAGGGCGACCGAGCGAAGGGGAAGCTGGATATCCCGGGCGCCGCCACGGGGACCGCCGGCCTGCTCGCCCTTGTCTACGCGATCACTCGCGGCGGGGAGAGCGGCTGGGGCGACGGCCTCACCCTCGCTTGCTTCGCCGCCGCCGCAGTGCAGCTCGCCGTCTTTCCCGTCATCCAGGCGCGCAGCCGATACCCCTTGCTGCCCCCGCGCCTGCTGCAGGACCGCAATCGCGTCGGTGCCTACGCGACCATGTTTCTCGTCGGTGTCGGTATGTTCGCTGCGTTCTACTTCCTGACGTTGTATATGCAGCAGGTGCTCGGCTACAGCGCCGTCCAGACCGGCCTTGCCTATCTGCCGTTCAGCCTCGGGGTCAGCCTGATGGCCGGGATCGGGGCCAAACTGGCGGTCAAAGTGCCGCCACGACTCCTGGTCGCACCCGGCATGGCGGTCGCGGTGGCCGGGATGCTCTGGCTCAGCCGGCTTACGCCGCACTCCTCCTATACGACCGAGCTGATGCCGGCCATGTTCGTCGCCGCGGTCGGACTTGGCATCACCTTTGTGCCGCTGACGCTCAGCGTGTTGCGCGGAGTTGACGAGACGGACTCGGGCAGTGCATCGGCGTTGCTCAACACCACGCAGCAGGTCGGCGGAGCAGTGGGTCTGGCCACGCTGGCCACGCTGTCCAACGCGGTCGCGAACCAGCGGCTGCCGGACGCCGACGAGGTCTACTTCACCGGCTTGCGCACACGGGACTTCACGTTGGTGGAGCGCGCCGTGGACGCCATGACCCATGGATACGCCTGGGGGTTCATCGGCTCGGCGCTGGTGTTCGCTGTGGGCATGCTGATGGGAGCAGTCGTCATCGACGCGGGCAAGCGGAATCGGACTAGGGTTCCTCGACAAGCCGCACCGGGCACCGGGTGGACCCACCAGCCTAGTAGATCAAGGGAGTTATGACGAGCCGAAAGGTTGAGCGGGAATTAGTTGAGTGTTCAATCATTGCTTTCCGCCCGGAGACGGGGACTTGGGGCGTCCTTGCAGGTCAGGCAGAGTGGGCAGCAAGAAGGTGATCATGTAGCGTGCTGCTCGCGCAAGGCCAACCGCTGATGCTTAGTCATGTCGACTGGTCTGGCGTGCGTGTTCTGCGGAATTTGTCACAGATTGAAACGGGGGTCGGTGGAATTCCGCAGCTTAGGGCTGGTTGAAGTCGCGCAAGTCAGCGATTTCTTTCTCACGGCGAAGCCTTGCTCAAGTCGGTTCTCGCGGGGAAGTAGCAGAGGAAATGCGGTCAGACATCACGCGTGCCGATCGGCCCTTCGTCGGCAGGGAGACGCAGCTCAAGGCCATTGAGGTCGCTACTTGCAGGACAAACGGAGCGCTCCTCATCGGCGATTCAGGAGTCGGGAAGAGCAGCCTGCTGCGCGCCGCGCTTGACCGGGCGGCTCGAAGCGGTGCAATCGTGACGCGGCTGAATGGCGCGGGCGGGCCCACACACGGCGCGCTCACCGAGCAGCTCGACCGGCATCCCGGCCCAGGGGAACGCCGCGTGGTCGGCGTCGACGACGCTCATCTGGTCGACCCACACACGGCTGCTCGACTATACGGCTTGGTGTGTGACGGCCGGGCATCCGTCCTGGCAGCCATCCCCGCCCGCGCCCAAGCACCGGATGCGATCAACCGCCTCTGGGTGGAAAAGCTGATCGAGCGCCTGGAGATCGGCGCATTCGATCGTTCGGATGTCGCCAAGGTCCTCACCGCCAGGCTCGGCGGACATGTGGCGGCCGATACCTTGGAGCGGTTCTGGGAACTCACCCTCGGAAACGCCTTTATGCTCCAGGAACTGACGGACCACGCGCTCACCGAAGGCAGCCTGCGCCGTGTAGGGGACAGCTGGCAGTGGCCCGGCCTGACGGGAAAGCTGGACGGTCGTCTGGCCGATCTCGCCCAGCTGCTGCTCGGCGAGTTGGCCCCGGACGAATGCGAACTCGTCGACTTGGTGGCGCTCGCCGGGTCCCTGGAGGTCGATTTGCCGGTCGTCGCCGAACTATCAGACGCGGCCGAGGCGTTGAACCGACGCGGCATCCTGGTGGTCGAACGCGAAAATCTACGCCTGCGGTTGCGACTGGCCCACCCGATCTGCGGGCCCGCCACCGTGTCGTCGCTGCCCGTGCTCACGGCACGTCGGCTCCGGCTCCGGATCGCAGATGCAATCGAACGCACGGGAGCCCGCCGACGCGACGACATGGCACGCATCGTTGCGCTCCGGCTCGACGCGGGAAGGATTCCGGATGGCGCCCAGCTGCGGACCGCGGCCAGGACCGCGCTACGCCGCCAGGACTTCGCGCTTGCCGAACGGCTGTGCCGGCTGACCGGCGCCGCTGACGACGGCACGGCGCTCGCGGTCGCCCTGCCACTGGGCCAGGCCCTGGCCGGTCAGCACCGCCACCTCGAGGCCGAGACCCTTTTCGCGCGGCTGCCGAACACCGGCGCGGTCTCGGCCGAGTCCGCGGCAGCGCTACGGGACCGAGTGCTCAACCTGGTCTTCGGGCTACAGAGGATCGCCGACGCCGAGGCCATCGTGGATGAGGCGGTCGCGGCAGTCGGAGCGGACGGACACGGAACGTTTCTGGGCGCTTGGGCACTCGTACGGCTGCTCGCCGACCGCCTTGACGATGTGCTCGTCTTCAGCGAGGCCGTGTCGGCGCAGCCGCCGGGCTCCTTTGTGGCGCAGCAGGCCCTGCCTGTCCTCGCGTTCGCCCGCAACGAGCTGGGTGACACCGACGGTGCGCTCACCCTGCTGCGGAACTTCCCTCCTGCCCTGGATACTTGGGACGATGAGGCCCGTCTCTTGCACCGAGTGGTGCTTGCGCGTGCCGTCCTCCAGGCCGGTGGCCCGGCCGCGGCCGCCGACCTGCTGGACAGGCCATGGGATTACGAAGCCGAGGACGATCCCCGCTACCGCTTGCACATCGCCCTGCTCAAGGCGCAGTCGTACCGAAGTTCCGGCCGGCCCGCCGAGGCGGTCGATCTTCTCCGGCAGGCCGCTGCCCATCAGGGCCCGGGCGACTGGCTCACCACCAAGGCCTGGACACTCGCACAGCTCGCGGGCGCGCTCGCCGAGGCCGGTGAGAACACGGAGGCGATGCGCACGTTGGTCGAGGCCCGTTCAGCACATGAGAGCACGGTGCCCTACTCCCTCGTCTCGGACGCCATGGCGATGGAGCGGGCGCTGGTCCTCGCGCATGTCGGCGACCATGCCGACGCCGTGCGTCAGGCGTTGAAGGTCGCGGACAGCGCCGGCGCCGCAGGGCGCCGTACCCAGGCACTCTCCGCGCTGCACCTGGCGGCCCGCCTTGGCACGGCCACGGAGGCCGTCGATCGGCTGTCCGGGATGTCCGGCCCGGCCGGCTCCGGATTCGCCGTGCTGCAGGAGAGCCATATACGGGCGCTCGCCGCGAACGACGGGGATGCCCTGGCGGCCGTTTCCGTGCGCTTCGCCGCCCTGGAGCTGCTGCCGCTGGCGGCAGAGGCCTCGGCCCAGGCGTGCCGCGCTCAGCAGGCAGCCGGGCGGCACCGCAAGAGCCGTGCCGCACGGGCCGCGAGCCGGAACCTGCTGGCCCGGTACGACAGTGCATTGCCGGGGTGGGCGGCCCTCGGGCCCTCGCAGGACTGCGGGTTCCGCGCCGAACTCACCATCCGCGAGCTGGAGGTTGCGGCATTGGCCGCCGCGCGGCTGTCCAACCGGGAGATCGCCGACCGCCTCGTCGTATCCGTCCGCACGGTGGAGAACCATCTGCACCGGGCCTACGGAAAGCTCGGCGTCGCCACCCGCGCCGAACTCACACACCACCTGGGCTTTCGCTCTACGTCGTCCGATCGGGAATCACTGTGAGGGACGGTCGTCGCCTTGGTGGGCCGGTGCCGGTGCCGGTACCGGTGCGGGGGCGAGATGGCCGACGATGCGGGTGAGTTCGGCGGAGTAGCGCTCAGCGAACTCCTTGGAGGTGGGGTCCAGGCCGGTGACAGCGCGTACGACGTTCGGGAGGGCCGAGCCGGCTGCGGTCGCCGCGAACAAAGTGAGCAGGAGATACGCCGGGGCGATATCGGGCGCGATTTCGCCGGCGGCCTGACGGCGGCGCAGGTCCTCCACGTGCTGCTGCAGCCGCGGCTGCAGGTGCGGGTCATCGGAGGCGTCGGTCAGGCCCGCCCAGATGAGTAGCCGGCCCCGTTCCGGCTCGTCGACATTGACCTTGAAGTATCCGGTGACGACCTCGGACAAGGGCCGGCCCGGGTCGGGAGGGCTGTTGTCCCGCTCGTGCCAGCGCCGGATGAGTTCCCGATAAAGGCCTTCTTTACCGCCGAAGTAATAGGAGATGAGTTGGGTGTTCACGCCCGCCCGGCCGGCGATGTCGCTGGTGCGGGTGGCGGCATAGCCGTGCGCGGCGAATTCGCTGAGCGCCGCGCGCAGAATCTTCTGCCGCGTCCGCTCCGGATCCCGTCGGCGTTCCTCCCCGGTCACTGCCCTGCGCTGCTGTTGTCGCGTCACGCTGAAACGATATCAGTCACCCAAGTGACTTTTTCCATACAGCAGTTGACAGTTTCACTTGACTGAGTGAAAGTGCTGGATATGACGAACCAACGCGTTCATGGGTCCACCGCTCCGGCAGCGCCGACCATCGCGATCATCGGAGGAGGCATCGGAGGCCTTGCGCTTGCTCAAGGCCTCCACCGACAGGGCGTCACAGTGGAGGTCTACGAGCGCGATCGCACACCGGTCTGCCGCGCACAGGGTTACCGGGTCCACGTCAACCCCTATGGCGCCGCGGCACTGCACGAGCTGCTGCCTCCGCACCTGTGGAAGACATTTCTCGAGACCACCGGCACCGGAGCCCAAGGCTTCGAGATGCTCACCGAGCGGATGAAAACGCTTGTCACCGTGGACGTCGCGCCCGAGAACGACCCCACCCAGGCGCACCATTCGGTCAGCCGGATCACCCTGCGCCAGGTCCTGCTCAACGGCCTTGACGACAACGTCCACTTCGGTAAGACCTTCACCCGCTACGAGAAGCGGTCCGATGGACGGTTCGTCTCCCACTTCTCTGACGGCACCACCGCGCTCGCGGACGTCATCGTCGGCGCCGATGGCACGAACTCCCGTGTCCGCGCCCAATACCTTCCGCATGCCCAGCGCTTGGACACGGGTATCCGCGCCATCGCCGGCAAGTACCTGCTCACGCCCGAGAGTCGTAGTCGTGTCGACGCCCGGCTCCATCGGACCAGCGCGGTGGTGCTGCCGCCCGCCGGCTGCGGCATGTTCGTCGCCCCGCATATCTACGACGACGATTCTGAGCTCCGGGTGGACGGCATCGGCAGCACCGACCGCGACGGCAGCACGTACGACAACACCTCCAGCTATCTGCTCTGGGCCTTCGCCGCCGTAGGTGACCGCTTCCCCGCGGACACGGATCTCGCCGGCCTGGACGGCCCCGCGCTCCAAGACCTGCTGGTCGGCATGATCGAGCGCTGGCACCCCGACCTGCGGACCCTGGTCACCGAGGCGGATCCCGACACCGTCACCGTGCTGCCCATCCGGATGAGCGAGCCCATACCCCGCTGGACCCCGAGCAAGGTCACCCTGCTCGGCGACGCCATCCACGCCATGACCCCCATGCGCGGCATCGGCGCCAACACGGCACTGCGTGACGCCCGCGTGCTGTGTCGACAACTCGCCTCCGCACACCGCGGTGACGCCGAAATCATCACGGCCATCGACAATTACGAGGCCGAGATGACCGAATACGGCTTCGATGCCGTCCGTTCCTCACAGCGTTCCGCGACCAAGTTCGTCGGCGAAAACCGCTTTGCCCGGGCCGCGTTCAAGACATTCCTGCGGACCGTGCAATCCTGTCCGCCGCTCAAGCGCAAGGTCTTCGCCAAACTCGGCCTATGACATGGAAACGCTGCCTACGGCCAAGCCCCGCGACCGGAAGTCGCGGGTTTGGCTATCGGCGGTTGGTGAGACGGTCAGCGGGTCAGTCGGTCGCCAGGGCGCGCATCAGGTGGTCCGGAAGACCGTACGGCCTCGGCATGCGGATGGTCTTCCGGGCGGCGGCCAGGGACGGCGCCGGCGCGGGCAGCGGATCGAAGCCGGGCAGCGCGAGCAGCACCGGCGGGCGGGTCCAGTCCTCGGGCTTGACGGCCATATCGAGGCGAATGTGGTCGTTGGCGCTGACCTGCACCGGGCCCACCGTGCCGACCAGCAGCGAGCTACGGCTGTCCGACTCGCGCGACGGCTGCGCATCGTGCGCCAGCGCGTGCAGGTACCAGGTACCCGGCGGCACGTTGTTCAAGGAGAACGACCCCGCCCCGGTGCGCATGGACAAAGCCGCGGGCTGCCCCTGCATGATGGGGCTGTCGAAGGCCCCGATGCAGAGGGGCGACCGAGGCACTCCCAGGACGTGCATCGTCCCGGAAATCGACCCGAGCGGCCCCGAGGACACCGGCAGCGGGGATATCTTCGGATGCTCGATATCGTCGCCGTGAGCGATTCTTCGATAGCGGGTCGGAGCGATTCCGACCGAGGCCGTGAAACGGCGTGAGAACGTGCCGGCACTGCTGTAGCACACCTGCGTCGAGATGTTGGCGACATTGAGGGATGTATCAAGCAGCAGACGTTTGGCTTCGTGTAGCCGTACCGCGCTGAGGAATCTACCGGGCGTCACACCGGTGATGCGTCGGAAAACGCGTAGGAAGTAGAACTTGCTCACCATGGCAGAGCGGGCGAGATCATCGAGGCCGATGGGCTCGTGGAACCGTTCGCGGATGGTGATGACCGCGCGCTCTACGAGGTGCTTCATCCTCTGGACTCCCTGCTCTTCATGCTCGGGCAGCATGGGGAATTCGCTGATCCGATGTTGCTTCATCCGTAGTCCTCCAGCGGTGCATGCAGTCGTTTTTCGTGCATGCTGATCTGCACCTGACGTGAAGCCCAGAAAATATTTGAAGAGTGCGGAGTGCACAGGAACCAATGCGCGATGAATTGAGGGGAAACGCGCAGGACAGGCTGCGGGAGATGACTGCAGCCAAGGGGTCCGGGCCGTGAGCTGCGTCTCGGTGTTCGCTCTGCGGATGCGAGGCATGTCCGAGCACGTCAGGTGGGGGGAGGAGGCCGGTGAGTGCGACGGTGCCGAGGTCGTCAAGAAGCGACTCGAAACCGTTCCTCGGGAGTGCGGGCCGGGCTGATAATGCCCGCGTCGGGAGCAGAAGATTTAGTCGCTCAGCCAGGTCGTCGGGCGGTCCTGGGGTCCGAGGTCGGCAGGGTCGAGCCGGGTTTCGAAATAGGGCTGTCCCTTGTGGGAACTCATCGGTGTCGTCCTCTCTGCTTGATCGCGAAGCTCTCGCTGCGCAATCCTTTACCAGATGATCACAACCTTGTGGGCGGGCGCATGAGTAGCTGGTACTCAGTTTTCGGACAGGTCGAAATGGGGCAATCAGTACCTATGGGGGATCGCCTGGAGTGTTGGACAAATTGTCGGAAGTCCCGATGTTGAGAAGTTTCCAGTGGATGGGTGCCTTCTTACTGCGTTGTTCTCGGGTTGCGGGGCTGGCACTTGGTAAATTCTGAAAGTGTGGAAGAGGTGTTTCGGGTATTCACTGGGGTCCGAATTGAGGACCTGATGCCGCCGAGTGTGGCCGCCGTGGCCACGGCCGAGGACGTGGCGGTCGGCGGCCTCTACCCGGAGGAGGAGGCGTTGGTGGCCCGCGCGGTACCCAAGCGGCGCCGGGAATTCACCACCGCCAGGCACTGTGCACGGCGTGCGCTCGGGAAGCTCGGCATCCCCCCGGTGCCGATCGTGACGACGGACCGGGGCGCTCCACGATGGCCGAGCGGAATCGTCGGCAGCATGACGCACTGCCACGGCTATCGGGCCGCGGCCGTGGCCCGGCAGCGCGATGTCCTGACCCTCGGCATCGACGCCGAACCGAACGACCAGCTGCCCAGCGGAGTCCTTGGCGCTATCACAGTGGGCAGCGAACGGCGCCGTTTTGCACGGCTGTTGGACTCCAGGCCGGAGCTGTCCTGTGACCGGCTGTTGTTCAGTGCGAAGGAGTCCGTCTACAAGGCAAGGTACCCACTGACCGGCTGCTGGCTGGAGTTCACCGATGCGGAGCTTGACGTCGATCCGGTGCTCGGCGTCTTCACAGCGCGACTCCTCGTGCCGGCGCCCGTGGTGCCGGGGTACGGGCCCCTCGCGGAGTTCACCGGTCGCTGGGCTGTCGGCGATGGAGTCGTCGTCACCGCCAGTCGCGGTCCCTGCAGAACCGAGTGGGCAATCTCGGCGATGACAGCGACGCGGAGGCCACCGCAGTCTTGAGATGCCGAGGAGGCTCCCAGGAGGGAGCCCGTGGGGAACGAAGAGACGGACCGGTTTCTCCAGCTCTCCAGACGCCATTTGCCTCGGAGTTCCAGAAGTCGACCGAGCTGACGAAGACGCCGGTGCCCAAAGAGAGCTCTGCTCGCTTCCGCACGGCGCGACTGGTCGTATCACCACAACCCCAGTAACCGCAGCAGCTGCAGCAACCGCTCACTCCTGGAGCAGCCGAGCCTGCCGACGCGACCTGATTGGTGCCTCCACTACTCATGACCAGCCATCAAGTGCAATTGCTGTTCCTGGACCTTGCGCTCATCCTGCTGCTGGCTCGGGGCCTGGGGGTCCTGGCGGTGCGGGTCGGGCAGCCATCCGTCATCGGCGAGATCCTCGCCGGCATCCTCCTCGGCCCCACACTGTTCGACGGTGTGGTCGCCGACACCTTGTTCCCCATGGACGTCCGCCCGTTGCTGACCGGCCTGGCTGATGTCGGGGTCGCCCTGTTTATGTTCATCGTGGGCCTGGAGCTGGAACACCGCGCCCTGCACGGTAGAAGGAGAGCCACAGCCACGGCGGCCCTGGGGTCGACCTTGGTGCCGTTCGTCTTCGGTGTCGGCCTCGCCTTCTACCTGCTGCGCAACCACGAGACCGACCAGCCGGCCAGTTTCGTGGTGTTCATGGGCCTGGCCTTGTCGGTGACGGCGTTCCCGGTGCTCGCCCGCATCATCTCCGAACGCGGCCTGGGCCGCTCGGAGATCGGCGGCCTCGCACTGGCCACGGCGGCGCTCGTCGATGTCGTAGCCTGGTCGGCCCTTGCGGGCGTGCAGGCTGTGGTCGGCGGCGCCGGCGACTACTGGCGGGTGTCCCTGCTGATCCCCTTCACCGCTGTACTGCTGGCCATCCGGCCGCTGATACGGCGGGTGTTCATGCCGGGCGGAAAGGCGCAACCCCTCACGCCGTTGAGGCTCACGTTCATCCTGATCGGCGCGCTGCTGTCCTCGGCGGCCACCGAAGCCATGGGGATGCACTACATCTTCGGGGCCTTCCTGTCCGGCGTGCTGCTGCCTCGGGAGGCCATCGCCTCGCTGCGGGATGAAATCTGCGACCGCACGGGCCAGATCACCTCCGTGCTGCTCCCGGTGTACTTCGTGGTCGCCGGACTCAAGGTGGACCTGCGCACCGTGGGCATGGAAGGGCTTGTCGAGCTCGGCGCCATCGTGCTGGTGGCGGTGGGAGGCAAGTTCTGCGGCACATACGCCGGGGCCCGATCTCAACGGCTTCCGGCCAGGGAGTCCGCAATGCTGGCAGCACTGATGAACACGCGAGGCCTGACCGAACTGGTCATCCTCGGCGTCGGTCTCCAAATGGGGCTGCTCGACGGATCGTTGTACTCGCTCATGGTCGTCATGGCCCTGGTGACCACGGCCATGACGGGACCGCTGCTCTCGCTGTTGGACAGGCGGCAGGGCGGCCCGCTGTCCACGCGGGACGGTTCCGAACAGCCGGAAGGGCAGGCCGCCACGGCGCGGGGCGCACAGAGCACGGCGTGAGGGTATGCGAAGCACGGCGTGAGGCTACCTGTCAATGGCGCCGATGTGTAGTGTGGTTACACATGAAGGCAGAAACCCTCAGAGGGAACCTGGAAGGGATGCTCCTTTCGGTACTCGAGGCCGGCCAACTGCACGGCTATGCGGTCATCGAGGAGCTCAAGCGACGCAGCGGAGATGCGATCAATCTCCCGACGGGCACTGTCTACCCGGCCCTGCATCGCCTTGAGGCCGCGGGACTTGTCGGCAGTGAGTGGTCCCGACACAACGGCCGTCGCCGGCGCAACTACTTCCTGACCTCGGCGGGACGCCGTGCCTTGGCGGACAAGCGCACGGCCTGGCAGGAAGTCTCCTCGGTCATCTCGGTGGTACTGGGAGGCAGCGCGTGACGGAGGCGGCAGTACTGCAGCGCTATACCGACCGCCTGGCGCAGCACCTCGTAGGGCCGCACGCACGGCGCTCCGCGATCACCGACGAGGTGATGGACGGGTTGCTGTGCGCGGCTGAGGCCAACCTCGAAGGCTGCGCCGACGCCGAGAAGGCCGCGCACCGCGCCGTCCAGGAGTGGGGCTCGGCCAAGGACGTCGCCCGGGCGTACAACGATGCGACGCTACGACTGAGCGCGAACCGCCTGTCGCTGCGGGCCATGTGCGTACTGCCACTGCTCGCGGCCACCTGGGCGTACGCACTGCTCGGCGGCCCGCCCGGGCCGTGGGGGCAGCATCCGCCGCTGCTGCTGATGGGCCTGTCGGCGGTGGTGTTCGGCTGTGTCCTCTCGCTCGCCGGGGCGATCTCGGGGCTGCGGAGCGGCAGTGGGATCCGAGCGGCGAGGGCGGCACGGGATATGACCGTCACGACGGGCACGCTCGGGGCGCTCATCGGCATGCTCTGCGTGCTGGGCGCGCTGGTCTTCCTGTTGCTCAACCGAGGCCTGAACCACCCGGAATCCCTGGACTGGTCCATGGTCTCCATACCGGCGACGCTGACCGTGATGGCGGGCGGCTACTTCGGCCTGTCCCTGAAACGCTTCTTGGCCGTCGTACGGGCAACCGGCTCCTCGTAGAACCTGCGAACTCCGGCGCCCGAAACCGTCCGTCGTGCCCGCCGCCGCGGCCCCCTCCGCACGGCTGCGGTCGGCGGAGCTCCCATCGTGGGCGACAACTTTCTTCGTTATCACCCGAGATGGGAGCTCTTCGTTTACGCGCCGTCGAACTGGCCGTTCTTGCATCGGGCCTGATGGGACGCTACATTAGCACTATAGATAGCGCGGCTACACAATAGTGTCGCTACAGGGAGGCCGGTGCCGTGGAGAGCATGGTGCTGCCGCTTGTCGTGACCGCCGCGCTGGTCTTCCTGAGCTCCTTGGGCCGGTTGCTTGCAGCCCCCGGACAAGCATCCGGCCCAAGGAAACGACCCGCTCGACGGCGCTTTTTCGCGCCTTCATCGGCTACCGACAAGGTGAGGGAACGGACGTGGAGCACTGAGACGTCCGGGACTCGACGACTTCGGAGGGAACCGACAGTGGCCAACCAGACGCCAAGTTACGACGTGGTGATCCTCGGATCAGGCATCGCCGGATCCGCCCTCGGCGCCGTATTGGCTCGCAGTGGCGCCAAGGTGCTACTCGCCGACGCGGGCACGCACCCGCGGTTCGCAGTGGGGGAGTCGATGATCCCCCATCTCGTCGCATGGCTCCAGGTGCTCGCCGAGCGCTACGACATCCCCGAGTTCCACGCACTCGCCGATGCGAACACCATCAATGAGAAGGTGAGCAACACCTTCGGTGCCAAGCGGCACTTCGGCTTTATGCTGCACCGGCCCGGCGAGGAGCCCGACCCGACAGAGGCGCACCAGTTCGTCATCCCCGACGCACTGACCTCCGCGAGCCATCTCTTCCGGCAGGACAGCGACGCCTATCTCTTCCAGGTCGCGGTCCAACACGGCTGCGATACCCGCCAGCAGTGGCGGGTTGCCCGGGTCGACTTCGACGACGACGGTGTGACGCTGACCGGGACCGACGAACGGCAGGTCAGGGCACGCTACTTGGTGGATGCCAGCGGCTTCCGGTCGCCGCTTGCCGACCTCTTCGGGCTGCGTGAGCAGCCCGCCCGGTTCCAGCACCACTCCCGCTCCCTGTTCACGCACATGATCGGGGTCCGCCCCTTCGACGACGTGGTGCGCGCCCCCGCCGAGAGCCGGCCGCCCGTGCGCTGGCACGAGGGCACCATGCACCACCTCTTCGAGCGCGGCTGGTTCTGGATCATCCCGTTCGATAACCATGAGCTCT
>NZ_JBEXKU010000081.1:0-31185 GCF_040609575.1 Streptomyces sp. NPDC004647
GCCCCGGTACGGGTTCCGTACCGGGGCCGGCTCACAGGTCCAGGTTCCCAGGGCTCCTACCGGCCCCTTACGGCCTGCGCGCCGAGGTGACGCGGTAGACGTCGTACACGCCCTCCACGCCGCGTACCGCCTTCAGTACGTGTCCCAGGTGCTTGGGGTCGCCCATCTCGAAGGTGAAGCGGGAGATGGCGACCCGGTCGCGGGAGGTCTGGACGGCGGCGGACAGGATGTTGACGTGCTGGTCGGAGAGCACGCGCGTGACGTCCGACAGCAGCCGGGAGCGGTCCAGCGCCTCCACCTGAATGGCGACCAGGAAGACGGAGGACTGGGTGGGCGCCCACTCGACCTCGATGATCCGCTCCGGCTGCTGCGACAGCGAGTCGACATTCACGCAGTCCGCGCGGTGGACGGACACGCCGCTGCCGCGGGTGACGAAGCCGATGATCGGGTCCCCGGGTACCGGCGTACAACAACGGGCGAGCTTGACCCAGACGTCATCGACGCCCTTGACGACCACGCCCGGATCCGTGCTGGAACGCCGCTTGGTGCGGCTGCTGACCGGCGGGGAGGTCTCGGCGATGTCCTCGCTCGCGGCGTCCTCACCACCGAGTGCCTGCACCAGCTTCTGCACGACGTTCTGCGCGGAGACATGCCCCTCGCCGATGGCCGCGTAGAGCGAGGAGATGTCCGGGTAGCGCATCTCGTGCGCGAGGGTGACCAGTGAATCCCCGGTGAGGATCCGCTGGATCGGCAGGTTCTGCTTGCGCATCGCCCGCACGATGGCGTCCTTGCCCTGCTCGATCGCCTCATCACGGCGCTCCTTGGAGAACCACGCGCGGATCTTGTTGCGGGCGCGGGGAGACTTGACGAAGCCCAGCCAGTCACGGGAGGGGCCTGCGCCGGCCGCCTTGGAGGTGAAGACCTCCACCAAGTCGCCGTTGTCCAGGGTCGATTCGAGCGGCACGAGCCGTCCGTTGACCCGGGCTCCTATGGTGCGGTGGCCGACCTCGGTGTGCACGGCGTACGCGAAGTCGACAGGGGTGGCGCCGGCCGGAAGCGCTATGACATCGCCCTTGGGCGTGAAGACGAACACCTCGTTGCGGGAGAGGTCGAATCGCAGGGACTCCAGGAACTCGCCCGGGTCCTCGGTCTCCTTCTGCCAGTCCAGCAGCTGCCGCAGCCACGCCATGTCGTTGAAGGCGTCGTCCTTGCCCGCCTTCTTCGGTACGTCGGTGCGCACCTTGGAGGCGCCGGCAGAGGGATCCTGCTTGTACTTCCAGTGCGCGGCGATGCCGTACTCGGCGCGGCGGTGCATGTCGAAGGTACGGATCTGCAGTTCGACCGGCTTGCCGCTGGGGCCGATGACCGTCGTGTGCAGCGACTGGTACATGTTGAACTTGGGCATCGCGATGTAGTCCTTGAACCGCCCCGGCACCGGGTTCCACCGCGCGTGGATGGTCCCGAGCGCCGCGTAGCAGTCGCGGACGGTGTCGACGAGGACGCGGATGCCGACCAGATCGTAGATCTCCGCGAAGTCCCGGCCGCGGACGATCATCTTCTGGTAGACGGAGTAGTAGTGCTTCGGGCGGCCGGTGACGGTCGCCTTGATACGGGCCGCGCGCAGATCGCCCTGGACCTGGTCGGTGACGACCGCAAGGTACTCGTCGCGCTTGGGCGCGCGTTCGGCGACGAGCCGCACGATCTCGTCGTACATCTTGGGGTAGAGGATCGCGAAGGCGAGGTCCTCCAGCTCCCACTTGATGGTGTTCATGCCCAGCCGGTGCGCCAGCGGGGCGTAGATCTCGAGAGTCTCGCGGGCCTTCTTCTCCTGCTTCTCCCGCTTGAGGTAGCGCATGGTGCGCATGTTGTGCAGCCGGTCGGCGAGCTTGATGACCAGGACGCGCGGGTCCTTGGCCATGGCGACGACCATCTTGCGTACGGTCTCGGCCTGCGCGGCCTCACCGAACTTGACCTTGTCCAGCTTGGTGACGCCGTCGACGAGCAGGGCGACCTGGTCGCCGAAGTCCCGGCGCAGGGTGTCGAGGCCGTACTCGGTGTCCTCGACGGTGTCGTGCAGCAGGCCCGCCATCAGGGTCGCCGGGTCCATGCCGAGCTCGGCGAGGATGGTGGTCACGGCGAGGGGGTGGGTGATGTACGGATCACCGCTCTTGCGCTTCTGGCCGCGATGCCAGCGCTCGGCGACCTGGTAGGCCTTCTCGATCTGGCGCAGCGTGCCGGATTCGATCTTCGGGTCGTTGCTCCGCACGATCCGCAGCAGCGGCTCGAGGACGGGGTTGTACGGGCTGGAGCGCTGCACGCCGAGGCGGGCGAGGCGGGCGCGGACCCGGTTGGACGAGGCGTTACGGGGCGCCGTGCTGCCGTGCGCCGGCCGTGCGGCCGCGGCGGTGCCGGTCGTACCGGTGACGGCGCCGTTCGGCTCCTCGACGGCGGGCTTCGGCGCGGCTCCGGAGGCGGACGCCCTGTCGGAGGCGGGCTGGCCCTCGGGGGCGGGCGCGGCCTCAGAGGTGGGCTGCTTCGCGGGAGTGGGCTCGGCATCGGGCTTCGCCGCGTCGGTGGCCTTCTTGGCAGGCGTGTCTACAGCCGCCGCGGCCTCGGCAGAGGTCTTCCCTTGCGCGGCTGGGGGTCCCCCCGGACGAAGTCTGGGGGAGAGCGGCTGGGCCTCGTCTGGCAAGAGCACTCCTCGTGTGGGCCCCTCCACGCCGGGGCGGGCAGAAGGGGAGGAACCGGGCCCCCCGTACAGGTCCGGAGATGCCCATGGTAACGACCCGGACAGCCGGACTCGGCCCCGGGCTTCGGAGCAACTCAGCCGTCACTCCGGTAACAAGGATCACTTCATTGCACATGGGAAACGGAAAGTGCGGGTGCCCGGAGGTTTTCCGGCACCCGCACTCACGCGGCGATCGCAGGCTCAGACCGTGATCAGAACCTCGAGCGGGGCGCCCGCCAGAACCGGCTCGAGGCGCTCACGGCCGGAGAGGAAGCCGAGTTCCAGCAGGACCGCCACGCCGGCGACCGTGGCCCCGGCGCGACGGATGAGCTCCAGCGACGCCTCGGCGGTGCCACCGGTGGCGAGCACGTCGTCGATCACCATGACGTGGTCGTCGACCGTGAGGTCCTCGGCGTGCACCTCGATCTCGGCGGAGCCGTACTCCAGCTCGTACCTCTGCGACAGGGTGGCGCCGGGCAGCTTGCCCGCCTTGCGTACGGGGACGAAGCCCAGCCCAGCCCGGATCGCGGCCGGCGCCGCCAGGATGAAGCCGCGCGCCTCCAGACCGACGACCTTGGTGGCCCCGCACCGCACGCACAGCTCAGCGAGTGCCTCGGTGAGGGCTCCGAAAGCCACGGGGTCGGCCAGCAGCGGGGTGATGTCCTTGAACATCACCCCGGGCTTCGGGTAGTCCGCCACATCCCGGATCCGGTGCAGCAGCAGCCCCTGCAGCTCCGGCGACACGGCGGTCATCGGCGCTTGCCCGACGGACGGCCGCGGCCACGGTTGCGGGACGCCGGCTGGGTGCGCGGACCGACCACGCCTGCGGCGGCCGCGCCGTCGTTCTCATCGGCCTCGTCGGGAGCGGCGTCCCGGGGGACCGTTTCCGGCTCGCTCTCGCCCCTGGCGGCGGCCGAGGCGCGCTTGGCACGCACCCGCTTGGCCAGCGCCTTCATCTGCGGCTCGCGCTCCTTCAGATCGGCGACCAGCGGGGTGGCGATGAAGATCGAGGAGTACGCACCGGCGGCGAGGCCGACGAACAGCGCCAGCGAGATGTCGTTCAGCATGCCCGCGCCGAGGACGCCGCCACCGATGAAGAGCAGGCCCGCCACGGGGAGCAGCGCCACGACCGTGGTGTTGATCGAACGCACCAGGGTGCTGTTGAGGCTCCGGTTGGCGATCTCGCTGTAGGTGTACCGGGACTGCTTGGTGATGCCTCTGCTGCTCTCCTTCAATCCGTCGAAGACCACGACGGTGTCGTAGAGGGAGTAGCCGAGAATCGTCAGCAGACCGATGACCGTACCGACGCTGACTTCGAAGCCGACGAGCGCGTAGATACCGACCGTGATGGTGAGGTCGTGGATCAGCGCGATGAGGGCCGCAAGGGCCATGCGCCACTCGAAGGCGATGGCGAGATAGATCACCACCAGCGCCATGAAGATCCCGAGGCCCGTCCACGCCTTGTTGGCGATCTGCTCGCCCCAACTGGGGCCGACCAGGTCGGCGTTGATGGACTGGGCGGGCAGGCCAAGCTCCTGGGAGAGGACTTCCTTGATCTCGTCGGACTTGGCGGTGTCGACCTCGGTGATCTGGATGCGCAAGCCGCCGTTGCCGAGCTCCTGCACCAGGGCGATGTGGCCGGACGCCTTCTCGGCGACCTCCTCCGCCTGGCTGCTGGAGACACTCGTCTTCGGCGTGGTGAAGATCGCTCCGCCGGAGAACTCGATGCCCATGTTGAGGCCGCGCACGCCCAGCCCGATGATCGCCGTGATGGTGATCAGGATGGAGATGCCGTACCAGATCTTCCGCTTGCCGACGAAGTCGTAGCCGACCTCACCGCGGTAGAGCCTGGCGCCCATGCTGCCGAGTCGCGACATCTCACGCCTCCTTGGGGTGGTCGGTGGGAGAGGCGGTGCGTCGCGAGCGGCGCAGCGGCGGCTTGGCGCCGAGACGCTTGGGGTCCAGTCCGGACCACGGATGACCGCTGCCGAAGAACTTCCCGCGGGCGAGAATCGTCATCAGCGGCTTGGTGAAGAGGAAGACCACGACGACGTCGAGGACCGTGGTCAGTCCGAGGGTGAAGGCGAAGCCCTGCACCTTGCCGACCGTCGCGGCGAACAGCACGGCGGCGGCCAGGAAGGACACGAAGTCGGCCACCAGCACGGTGCGACGGGCACGCGGCCAGGCACGCTCGACCGCTGGTCGGAGCGTACGGCCTTCCCGGATCTCGTCCCGGATGCGTTCGAAGTACACGATGAACGAGTCCGCGGTGATACCGATCGCGACGATCGCGCCGCAGACGGCCGGCAGGTTCAGAGCGAAGCCGATACCCGGGCCGAGGAGCGTCATGATCGTGTAGGTGAGTATGGCGGAGACGAGCAGGCTGAGGAGCGCTACGAAGGCCAGCCCCCGGTAGTAGACCACCAGGTAGAGGACCACCAGTGCGAGCCCGATGGCACCGGCGATCAGACCGGCTTGCAGCTGCTCGCCGCCGAGCGCGGCGGAGACCGTGGTGACGCTGGACTCGTCGAAGCTCAGCGGCAGCGCACCGTAGGAGAGCACGTTGGCGAGGTCCTCGGCGCTCTGCTGGGTGAAGCCGCCGGAGATCTCGGCGTTGCCACCGGGGATCGACGAGCTGACCTGGGGGTCGGAGACGACCTCACCGTCGAGGACGATCGCGAACTGGTTCGGCGTCTGCTGGGCGATCCGGCCGGTGACGTCCGCGAACTTCTTCGCGCCGCCGGAGGTGAAGTCCAGCGTGACGATCCATCCGGCGCCGCGCTCCTGGTCGAGGACAGCCTTGGCGCCGGACACCTCGGTGCCCTGGATCTCCATCGGGCCGAGAATGAACTTCTTGTCGCCCTTGGTGCCGCACGCAACCGTGGGGGCCTTCGGGTCGGCACCCTCAGCGGCCTTGGCGCGCCCCGCCTTGGTGCGGCAGTCCAGGGTCTCGTACTTCTTCTTCAACTCCGGCGGAATGGAGGCACCGGGCGCCGGGGGCGGGGTCGGGGCGGCAGCCCCGGGCGGCTGTGCGTCGCCCGGGGTCGTCGCCTTCGGGGACGGCGCCTTGTCCGCCTTCAGGGCCTCCGTGACGGCACGGCCCTGAGTGGTGGCACCCGCGGACGGCGTGGCCGAGGAAGCGGCCTTGTCCGCGCCGTCGGTCTTCTTCTCGCCGCCGTTGGCCTTGTCCCCGGAGGAAGGGCTCGGTGTGGGCTTGGGGGTGGCGGTGGGGGCACCAACGGTCAACACGGGACGGAAGTACAGCTGGGCGGTCGTACCGACCTGTTCCCGGGCCTGCTTCTCGTTCGTCCCTCGGGGAATGTTGACGATGATGTTCTTGTCGCCCTGAGTCTGAACCTCGGCCTCGGAGACGCCCAGACCGTTGACCCGCCGGTCGATGATGCCGACAGCGGTGTTCATGTTGGTCTTGTTGATCGCGTTCTTCTTGCCCGGCTCGTTCTTCGCGGTGAGCGTGATACTCGTGCCGCCTGCAAGGTCGATGCCCAGTCGGGGCGTGAATGCCCCTGCGGCGAACATCCCCCCGGTCAGCGCGACCATCGCGATAAGGATCAGAGCCAGAGCACGCCCCGGCCTGCCCTTGGCCCCGGAGGGCCTCCGGCCCTTCTTCGGTGCTGCCACCTTCTCGTTTCTCCCTGTCCAACCGCCCCGCATTCGGTTGTACGCGGGCGGCCACGAAGTGTTGTGGGGACGTACCCCAGCCGGAGCCTAGACCGTCCGTGGACCGCGCTGCCCCGCCGGGCCGGTGCCGCCGCAGGTGGGACGGCCCCGCCCCTGGGTACTGCGCGGTCCGCGGGCTGGGCTACTTCGCGTCGGCGTCGCCGTCCTTCTTGCCACCCTTGGACTCGGCCTCGGCGGGCTCGGCGGTGGCGTCGACGGGCTCCGGCGCGGCGGCGGCCAGCTCGTCGGCAGCGGCGTCGGACTTGCCGAGGTCGATGCGCGGCTCGTCGGCGTCGGCGGCCGGGCCGGCGGGCGCGGCGTCGGCGGTCAGCGCGGAGGCGTCGTCCGGTACGACCGGGCCGTCGACCTTGAGGTCGCCCTCCGGGTCGATGCCGTGGACGATGCGGTTGTACTCGGCATCCTCCAGGACGGCGCCCACGGAGTTCTTCGCGTAGACGGCGTGGACACCGGGGGCGACCTCGAGGAGGACCGTGTCGTTACCGACCTCCTTGACGGTGGCGTACATGCCACCGATCGTGCGGACGCCAGTGCCCGGCTGCATCTGGTCGCGCATGTTCGCGGCCTGGCGCTGCTTGTTCTTCGCCGACCGCGTCATCAGGAACATGGCCCCGATGAGCACGATGAAAGGGAGGAGAGTAAAGATATTCACGGGCCGGAAATTCCTTCGCACGACCGCGCATCTGAAGCGGCCTGGTATTCGGGGGTGGGTGGGCCGCCTCGAGTACGGACGGCATCGGCGGAGTCTAAGGGAGTCCGCACCTAAGGAACAACGCCCAGCATGGCACCCGGGTTCCTGAACCGGCGAGTCTCCGCGCCGTCACGGGGCCCTCACGCTCCGAACAAACCCTGCTGCCCGGGCGTGCCAGCGCCCTGCTGGGGCGGTGTGAGACCGAGGTGCGTCCACGCCGCCGGGGTCGCCACCCTTCCGCGTGGTGTACGGGCGAGCAGCCCTTCCCGTACGAGGAACGGCTCGGCGACCTCCTCCACCGTCTCACGCTCCTCCCCCACCGCGACGGAGAGCGTCGACAGACCGACCGGGCCGCCGCCGAAGAGCTTGAGCAGGGCGCCAAGCACGGCCCGGTCGAGGCGGTCGAGACCGCGCGCGTCGACCTCGTAGACCTTCAGGGCGGCCGCCGCCACCTCGCGGGTGACGACGCCGTCCGCCTTGACCTGGGCGTAGTCCCGGACCCGGCGCAGCAGGCGGTTGGCGATACGGGGGGTGCCACGGGAACGGCCGGCGATCTCGGCCGCGCCTTCGGGCTCGATACCGACATCGAGCAGGCGGGCCGAGCGGTGGATGACCCGCTCCAGCTCCGCCGGCTCGTAGAACTCCATATGGCCGGTGAAGCCGAACCGGTCGCGCAGCGGTGGCGGCAGCAGACCGGCCCGGGTGGTCGCCCCGACCAGCGTGAAGGGCGGAAGTTCGAGGGGGATGGCGGTGGCTCCGGGGCCCTTGCCGACGATCACGTCGACACGGAAGTCCTCCATCGCCATGTAGAGCATTTCCTCGGCGGGGCGGGACATCCGGTGGATCTCGTCGAGGAAGAGGACCTCGCCCTCGACGAGGGAGGAGAGGATCGCGGCGAGGTCTCCCGCGTGCTGGATCGCGGGGCCGGACGTGATCCGGATCGGGGCCGCCATCTCGGCGGCGATGATCATGGAGAGAGTGGTCTTGCCGAGTCCGGGGGCGCCGGAGAGCAGCACATGGTCCGCGGTGCCGCCGCGCCGGCGTGCCGCGCGCAGCACCAGGTCGAGCTGTTCGCGGACCCGGTGCTGGCCGACGAACTCGTCGAGGTCCTTCGGGCGCAGCGCGGCTTCGACGGCCTGGTCGTCCCCGTCGGCGCCGGCGCCCACCAGCCGCTCGTCCGGCTGCCGCCCTGCGGCGGACGCCTCGTGGACGGACTCATCGGTGGTGTCGTCCCAGTTCACTGCCCTTCACCTCGCAGTGCCGCCAGGGCCTGACCTGCGGCGCGGCCGTTTCGTGCGGGTGCGGGTCCACGGCGGAGCCGCCCATGGGCGTCGTGCTCCCCGGAAGAATGCAGCATCGTCGGTCTCTCCGGTCGGCGGCCGTGCTACGGGCCGGTGGGGCGGCGTTCAGTGCGGGCACCGCGGTCCCGCCGGGATCGCGGGCGGTCCGCGTCAGCGGCTTCGGTTGAGGGTCTGCAGGGCGGCGCGGAGCAGCTGCGGTACGGGTGGGGACGCGCCCCCGGCGACGGCGGCCTCGGCCTGCGGGGCGACGGCGGTGACCGCTTCGTCTGCCTCCCGGGTGGCGTACCCCAGCCCGATGAGCGCCGCGTGCAGCTGGTCGCGCCAGGAGGAGGTGACGGCGCTCCCGACGCCCTGGGCGGCGGAGTGGGAGCCGATCGGCTCGCCGAGTCTGCCGTTGAGTTCCAGCAGCAGCCGCTGGGCTCCCTTCTTACCGATGCCGGGCACCGCGGTGAGGGCCTTCTCGTCGCCCTGGGCGACCGCGAGCCGCAGCACGTCCGGGGTGTGTACGGCGAGCATCGCCTGGGCCAGGCGGGGGCCGACCCCGCTGGCGGTCTGCAGCAGCTCGAAGACCTGCCGCTCGTCGTCGTCGGCGAAGCCGTACAGGGTGAGCGAGTCCTCGCGGACGACGAGGGAGGTGGCGAGTCTGGCCGGCCGGCCGATGCGCAGTCCGGAGAGCGTGCCCGGGGTGCACTGGACCGCCATGCCGATCCCGCCGACCTCGACGACCGCGGTGTCGGGGGCGAGGGCGGCGACCGGGCCGCTGACGAAGGCGATCATCAGGAGGTGCCTTTCCGGCGAACGGGAGCTCGAACGGGAGCGGGGGTGCGGCGTGCCGCGGCGTGTGCCAGCTGGAGGCGGTTCAGTGCGGGCGCGCGCCAGATATGGCAGATGGCGAGCGCCAGCGCATCGGCGGCGTCGGCCGGCTTGGGCGGTGCGTCGAGCCGTAGCAGCCGGGTGACCATCGCCCCGACCTGCGCTTTGTCTGCGCGGCCGCTGCCGGTGACGGCGGCCTTGACCTCGCTGGGGGTGTGCAGGGCGACGGGCAGGCCGCGCCGGGAGGCGCAGAGCATCGCGACCGCGCTGGCCTGGGCGGTGCCCATGACGGTGCGGACGTTGTGCTGGCTGAACACCCGCTCCACGGCGACGCATTCGGGTCGGTGTTCGTCCAGCCACGCCTCGATGCCGCGCTCGATGAGGAGAAGGCGGTCGGCGATGTCCGCGTCGGACGGCGTCCGCACGACACCGACACCGACCATGCGGAGGCTGCGGCCCGCGACACCGTCGACCACGCCGATGCCGCACCGGGTCAGCCCGGGGTCAACTCCCAGCACCCGCACCCCGCCCCTCCTTCGGTCGTCTGTTTGTGCAGGCTATCGGCTGCCACTGACAAAGCGACGGGCCGACGGGGTGTGTGCCCCGCCGGCCCGATACATGTGTACGACGCCGGTGTGCGCGTCGTACCCCGAAGTGCCTGTCAGTTCCTCGGATTTGGCGCATGTGATGGGGCGTGTACGAGGGGCCATGTGATGGGCGTATGCGATGGCGCGTACGCCTCCCGCGCTGGAGCTCCCCCGACGATCCGGCCAACCCCGGCCGCGTGCAAGCATCTCCGCGAGCGCCGACGGGGTCACCCCCCGGACGGCCCCCGGACGGGCCTCCGGAGGGCAGCCGAAAGGCCTCAGGCGTCGACCTTCTCCATGACCTCGTCGGAGACATCGAAGTTGGCGAAGACGTTCTGCACGTCGTCGCTGTCCTCGAGCGCGTCGATCAGCTTGAAGATCTTGCGCGCACCGTCCTCGTCGAGCTCGACCTGCATGGTGGGCAGGAAGTTCGCGTCGGCGGAGTCGTAGTCGATCTCCGCCTCCTGGAGCGCGCTGCGCACCGCGACCAGGTCGGTGGCCTCGCTGATGACCTCGAAGGACTCGCCGAGGTCGTTGACCTCCTCGGCGCCCGCGTCGAGAACCGCTCCCAGCACGTCGTCCTCGCCCAGCCCGCTCTTGGGGACGATGACGACGCCCTTGCGGTTGAAGAGGTACGACACCGAGCCCGGGTCGGCCATCGAACCGCCGTTGCGGGTCATGGCGACGCGCACATCGGAGGCGGCGCGGTTGCGGTTGTCGGTCAGGCACTCGATGAGCACCGCGACGCCGTTCGGGCCGTAGCCCTCGTACATGATCGTCTGGTAGTCGGCGCCACCCGCCTCGAGGCCGGCACCGCGCTTGACCGCGCTGTCGATGTTCTTGTTCGGCACCGAGCTCTTCTTCGCCTTCTGGATGGCGTCGAAGAGAGTCGGATTGCCGTCCGGGTCAGCGCCCCCGGTACGCGCCGCGACCTCGATGTTCTTGATCAGCTTGGCGAACAGCTTGCCGCGCTTGGCATCGATCACGGCCTTCTTGTGCTTGGTGGTTGCCCACTTAGAGTGGCCGGACACAGCCTTGCTCCTTACTCCGGGGGTCTGGGGGTCGCTCCCCACAAGCGGCGGTATGACCCGTCGAGAACCAACTTCAGGGATCCTACCGGGATCGTCCCACCTCGCCGTGCCCACCGCCCGGGGCGGAGCGCTGTCCGCCCGACACCATGCCGACGAACAGCGCGTGCACCCGGTGGTCCCCGGTCAGCTCCGGGTGGAAGGACGTGGCCAGCACCGCGCCCTGCCGGACCGCGACCATATGGCCCTCGTGCGTGGCCAGGACCTCGACGTCACCACCGACGGACTCGACCCACGGGGCACGGATGAAGACGCCCTCGACCGGCCCGTCGTCGATGCCCGCGATGTCGACCGCGGCCTCGAAGGACTCGTTCTGCCGCCCGAAGGCGTTACGGCGCACGATCATGTCGATGCCGCCAAAAGTCTCCTGGTCGTCCCGCCCGTCCAGGATCTTGTTCGCGAGCATGATCATCCCGGCGCAGGTGCCGTACACGGGCAGGCCGTCCCGGATGCGCTCGCGCAGCGGCTCCAGCAGGCCGAAGATCACCGCCAGCTTGGACATCGTGGTCGACTCGCCGCCGGGGATCACCAGGCCGTCGACCTCGGCGAGCTCTTCGGGGCGGCGGACCGGGCGGGCCCGGGCGCCCGACTCCGCGAGCGCGTGGAGGTGCTCCCGGACATCGCCCTGGAGTGCGAGTACGCCGATGACCGGGGGGTCACCCGCCGAGGACACGGGGAGGGTGGACACGTGAGAACCTCTCAACACGATCATGCGCTGTGCGCGAACTCGTACAGCGGCGGGGCTGGTCGGTGGTGGCCGGCGTACGGCCGATGGACGGCCCGCGGAGTGCGGACCGTCCATCGGGTGAGCTCGGGAACCCAGGCGGCGGAGCCGCAACTCGGCGCTTACCAGCCGCGGTTGGCGTAGCGCTCCGCCTCGGGAAGGGTGTCGCAGTTGATGCCGACCATCGCCTCGCCGAGGTTGCGGGAAGCATCCGCGATGATCTTGGGGTCGTCGTAGAAGGTGGTGGCCTTCACGATCGCGGCGGCGCGCTTGGCCGGGTCGCCGGACTTGAAGATGCCGGAGCCGACGAAGACGCCCTCGGCGCCGAGCTGACGCATCAGCGCGGCGTCGGCGGGGGTGGCGACGCCACCGGCGGAGAACAGCACAACCGGCAGCTTGCCCAGCTCGGCGACCTCCCTGACCAGCTCGTACGGGGCACGCAGTTCCTTGGCCGCGGCGTACAGCTCGTTGTTGTCCAGGGCGCGCAGCCGGCCGATCTCGTTCTTGATCTGGCGCAGGTGGCGCACGGCCTCGACGACGTTGCCGGTGCCGGCCTCGCCCTTGGAGCGGATCATGGCCGCGCCCTCGGCGATACGGCGCAGCGCCTCGCCCAGGTTCGTCGCACCGCAGACGAAGGGGGTGGTGAAGGCCCACTTGTCGCTGTGGTTGACCTCGTCGGCCGGGGTGAGGACCTCGGACTCGTCGATGTAGTCGACGCCGAGCGACTGGAGCACCTGAGCCTCGACGACATGGCCGATCCGGGACTTGGCCATGACCGGGATGGAGACCGCGCCGATGATCCCGTCGATCATGTCGGGGTCCGACATGCGGGCCACGCCGCCGTCCTTGCGGATGTCGGCCGGTACGCGCTCGAGGGCCATGACCGCGACAGCGCCGGCGTCCTCAGCGATCTTGGCTTCCTCCGGCGTGACGACATCCATGATCACGCCGCCCTTGAGCTGCTCGGCCATGCCGCGCTTGACGCGCGCGGTGCCGGTCTCGGGGGTTCGGGGCGTGCTGGGGAGCGTGCTGGACACGGTTTGACCTCACTCGATGACGAACGTGCGATGAGCCCATCGTAGGCCCGTTCGATACCCATTCCTGACCGGCCTTCCGGTCCAGATGGGCCGCCGGACTGCTACACGTCTGACAAAACCGCGAGGTGGCACTTGGCCACAAGGGCCAATCGTTCCTCGGTGGCCCGTCCGCGGGGCATCGGGCGTCAATCCGCGAGACACGGCGTCAGTCCGCGACGCACCCCGTTCACGCCGTACGGTCCGTGAGCGCCGCCGGGGGCTCGTCGTCCATCTCGAAGGCGAGCGGGAAAGGGGCGTGCCCGGCCAGCCGGAACCAGCGCACCTTGCGGTGCCGCCGCAGGGCCCGCGCCGCGCGCACGGCGTCGTTGTGGAACCGCCGCGCCATCGGGACCCGGCGCACCGCGGCCGCCAGCTCCTCGGCCGCCTCCTCGCCGCCCGGCGCCTCCCGTACCGCCTCGACCTGCGGAGCCTCCTCGAACACGGCGCGCAGCGCCTGGCTGAGCTCGCTCTCGGCGATCTCGCGGTGCTCCTCCTCGGCCTGGCGGGCGGCGTGCGCCGCCTGGTAGAGCACGATCGAGGCGGCGGGGTCGAGGACCCCCGAGGTGGCCAGCTCCTGGGCGACCGAGGCGCGGCGCAGCAGCTGCGCGTCGAGGGTGGCGCGGGCCGCGTCGATACGGGCGTGCAGCCGGTCCAGGCGCCCCGCGGTCCAGCTCAGGTAGAGGCCGATCGCACCGAGGGCGACCACGATCCAGATCAGTGTGGAGGTCACGGGCGGCAAGGCTACCGGCGCATGGTCGGGCCCGAGGCCGCGGCCTCGGTCACCGGCCCCGGCTCAGGCGTCCCCGCCCGGCCCGTGGCGCTCCCCCAGGCACCGGGCCACGCGCTCCCCCAGCCTTCGGCCGGAGGCCCCAGCTGCCCGCCTTGCGGCCGCACGCACCGGACGCCACGGGCGCCATCCCCGCGGCGGACGGCGCTACCTGTCGGACGGGGCCTAGTCGCGGGCGAGGCCGAAGCGGGCTCGCAGCCCCGTGCGCTCGTCGGCGCCCACCGAGGCGGCCCCGTGCGTCACCGTCTCGTACACGGCCAGGATGTCTGCACCGACGGTGGACCAGTCGAAGCGCCGTACGTGCGCGCTGCCCCGGACCCGCAGCTCCTCCAGCCGCTCCCGGTCGCCGAGCAGCCGCACCGCGCTCGCGGCCAGCGCCCCGGCGTCCTCGACGGCGAACAGCTCACCTGCCTTGCCCCCGTCGAGGACCTGGGCGAAGGCGTCCAGGTCGCTGGCGAGCACCGGAGCGCCCGCCGACATGGCCTCGACGAGGATGATGCCGAAGCTCTCGCCGCCGGTGTTGGGGGCCACGTACAGGTCGACGCTGCGCAGCAGCCGCGCCTTGTCCTCGTCGCTGACCATGCCGAGGAACTCGACGCGTTCGCGCGCCTCGGCGGGGAGCGCGGAGACGGCCTCCTCCTCGTCCCCGCGGCCGGCGACCAGCAGTCTGGTCTCCGGGCGCTCGGCCAGGATCCTGGGGAGCGCCTTCATCAGCACCGGCAGCCCCTTGCGAGGCTCGTCGATCCGGCCGATGAAGCCGATCGTGCTGCCCTGCCACTCCGCCTTGGGCTCGGCGTCCGCGAAGAAGCCGACGTCCACGCCGTTGGGGATCACGACCGCGTCGCCGCCCAGATGCTCGACCAGCGTGCGCCGCGCGTACTCGCTGACCGCGATCCGGGCGCTGATCTTCTCCAGAGCGGCCTGCAGGATCGCATAGGCCGCGATCATGGCGCGGGAGCGGGGGTTGGAGGTGTGGAACGTCGCCACGATGGGGCCCTGGGCGGCCCAGCAGGAGAGCAGTCCGAGCGATGGCGAGGCGGGTTCGTGGATGTGCAGCACCTCGAAGCCGCCGTCGTGCAGCCAGCGGCGGACCCGCGCGGCGGACAGGAAGCCGAAGTTGAGCCGGGCCACGGAGCCGTTGTACGGCACGGGCACGGCCCGGCCCGCCGAGACGACGTACGGCGGCAGCGGCGTCTCGTCGTCGGCGGGCGCCAGCACGGACACCTCGTGGCCGAGCCGGATCAGATGCTCGGCGAGGTCGCGGATGTGGAACTGGACGCCGCCGGGGACATCCCACGAGTACGGGCAGACGATCCCGATCCTCAAGGCTTCTCCGTTCCGGAGCTCTGGGCGGGGCGGTCGGTGGCACCGGAGGCGTCGGCATCGTCCGGGCACGGCGGGAGGTCGGCCAGCCAGAGCCGCTGGAGCATGTGCCAGTCCTCCGGGTGCTCGGCGATCCCGGAGCCGAAGACATCGGCGAGCGCCTGTGTCATCGCGGCGGTCTTCTCGGTACGGGTTCCGGTCTCCGGGACCGGGACCGCCGGATGGACCCGCCCCCGCATGACGGGTGAGTCGTCGTACCAGAGGGTGACCGGCAACAGCAGCGCTCCGGTCTGCTGGGCGAGCATCGACGGGCCCGCGGGCATCCGCGCGGTGTCGCCGAAGAAGGACACCTCGACACCCGACGCCGACAGATCGCGGTCGGCGACCAGGCAGACCAGGCCCCCGGCACGCAGCCGGCGGGCGAGGGTGCCGAAGGCGCTGCCTCCGGTGTGCGGGAGCACCTCCATGCCCAGGCCCTCGCGGTAGGCGACGAACCGGTCGTAGAGCGTCGCGGGCTCGAGGCGCTCGGCGACCGTGGTGAACGGCACGCCGAGTTTGGTGGTGACCCAGGCTCCGGCGAGGTCCCAGTTGGCCAGGTGCGGAAGCGCTATGACGACGCCGCGGCCGGCGGCCAGGCCGTCCTCCAGGAGGTGGATGTCCTTGATCTCTACGCCGGTGCAGATGCGCTCCTTGCTCCAGGCCGGGAGCCGGAAGGACTCCATCCAGTACCGCAGGTAGGAGCGCATCCCCGCACGGGACAGCTCTCTCAGGCGCTCCGGGGAGGCCTCGGGCTCCACCCGGGCGAGGTTGGACTCCAGCCGGAGCACGCTCTTGCCGCGCCGCGTCCACGCGATGTCGGCGATCCGCTGCCCCAGCCGTACGGCGACCGGCTCGGGAAGGTGTTTGACCGTGCTCCAGCCCAGGCCGTACAGCGCGTCGGTGATCTCGTGCTTCATGACGCCTCACTCCCCCGTGCGGCTGCCGCGTCCGCCTCCGCGGCCTCGCGGCGTACGGTGACCATGCGCTGCCCGAGCGTCACCAGACTGCCCACGGCGACGATCCACAGAGCGATCGGCAGCAGCACATCGATGTGCGGAACACCGAAGTCGTGCAGCCCGGCGAGACCGGCGGCGACCAGCGAGATCACCAGCCGCTCCGCGCGCTCCACCAGGCCGTTCACACTCACCGGAAGTCCGATGCTCTCGCCCCGGGCCTTGGTGTACGACACCACCTGGCCGCTGGCCAGGCAGAAGATGGCCACCGCGCAGAGCGGCAGGTCGTCTCCGCCGCCCGCGTACCAGAGCGCGAGACCGCCGAAGATCGCGGCATCCGCGACCCGGTCGAGGGTGGAGTCCAGAAAGGCACCCCAGCGGCTCGACCTGCCCAGTTGCCTGGCCATGTTCCCGTCCACCAGGTCCGAGAAGACGAACAGGGTGATCACAATGGTGCCCCAGAACAGCTCGCCCTGGGGGAAGAAGACCAGTGCGCCCGCCACCACTCCTGCGGTTCCGGCGATCGTGACCGCGTCGGGGCTGACCCCGAGACGCAGCAGCAGAGCGGCGAACGGTGTGAGAACACGCGTGAAGAATGCACGCGCGTACTTGTTCAGCATGGCCTTCCCGGAGGGTCGGTGGCCCGCGCGGCCCTGCTGGCCGCCGGCGGCCCCATCGTAGCCAGCCCCGCCCTACCGCAGTGCGGGGCACCCGCGCGGTCCCCCGCCCGTACGACGTATGGACGCAGCGTGACGACGGTGGAAAGCTCGAAGGACCGCAACAGGTGCAGACCGGGAGGCGAGGCACATGGGCGACAAGGCGAATACGCACACCGGGGCCGCCGGCAGGGCAGCGACGGCCGACCGGCCCTCATCCCTACGGAACGTGGTGCTGGTCGGCCACAGCGGATCCGGGAAGACCACTCTGGTCGAAGCCCTCGCGCTGGCGACGGGCGCGGTCAACCGGGCGGGCCGGGTCGAGGACGGCACCTCGCTGTCCGACTACGACGACATCGAACACCGGCAGCAGCGCTCGGTACAGCTCTCTCTCGTCCCGGTGGAATGGGGAGGGATCAAAATCAATCTGCTGGACACTCCCGGATATGCCGACTTCGTCGGGGAGTTGAGGGCCGGTCTGCGGGCGGCGGACGCGGCCCTTTTCGTTGTCTCGGCCGCGGACGGCGTGGACGGCTCGACGCGGATGGTGTGGGACGAGTGCGCCGCGGTCGGGATGCCGCGGGCGATCGTGGTGACCCATCTGGAGTCGGCGCGCGCGGACTTCGAGGAGATGACGGCGATCTGCCAACGGGCTTTCGGGGGCGACGACCCGGACGCCGTGCTGCCGCTGTATCTGCCGCTGCACGGCGAGGAGGCGCCGGACGGGCACGCACCGGTCGTGGGCCTGATCGGGCTGCTCTCCCAGCGCGTCTTCGACTACTCCTCGGGTGAGCGGGCGGAGCAGCGGCCCGACCCCGAGCACCTTCCGCTGATCGAGGAGGCCCGTAACCGCCTCATCGAGGGAATCATCGCCGAGAGCGAGGACGAGACCCTCATGGACCGCTATCTCGCGGGCGAGGACGTCGACATCAAGACACTGATCGCGGATCTGGAGCGGGCGGTGGCCCGCGGCTCCTTCCACCCCGTGCTGGCCGCCGCGCCCGCCGCGGAGGGCAGCAAGCAGGGCATCGGGACCGTGGAGCTGCTGGAGTTGATCACCGGCGGGTTCCCGACGCCGCTGGAGCGCGACATGCCCGCCGTCACCACCCCGGAGGGACGGCCGCGGCCTGCCCTGGTCTGCGACCCGGAGGGGCCGCTGGCCGCCGAGGTCGTGAAGACCGCCTCCGACCCGTACGTGGGCCGGATCAGCCTGGTGCGGGTGTTCTCCGGCACCCTGCGGCCCGATGAGACGGTGCATGTCTCCGGGCACGGCCTGGAGGACCGCGGTCACGAGGACCACGACGTGGACGAGCGGATCGGCGCCCTCTCGGCGCCCTTCGGCAAGCAGCAGCGGGTGCTGCCCAAGGCGATCGCGGGCGATCTGGCCTGCGTGGCCAAGCTGACCCGGGCGGAGACCGGCGACACCCTGTCCGCCAAGGACGATCCGCTGCTGATGGAGCCCTGGGTGATGCCCGACCCGCTGCTGCCGATCGCGATCGAGGCACACAGCAAGCCGGACGAGGACAAGCTGTCCCAGGGGCTGTCCCGGCTGGTCGCCGAGGATCCGACGATGCGGCTGGAGCAGAATCAGGACACCCACCAAGTGGTGCTGTGGTGCCTGGGCGAGGCCCATATGGACGTGGCGCTGGAGCGGCTGCGCAGCCGGTACGGCGTCCAGGTCGACGCGATACCGCACCGGGTGTCGCTGCGCGAGACCTTCGGCGAGAGAGCCGCGGGGCGCGGTCGGCACGTCAAACAATCCGGCGGGCACGGGCAGTTCGCCATCTGCGAGATCGAGGTGGAGCCGCTGCCCGCGGGCTCGGGGATCGAGTTCGTCGACAAGGTCGTCGGCGGGGCGGTGCCGCGGCAGTTCATCCCCTCGGTCGAGAAGGGCGTACGGAGCCAGGCGCTCCGGGGTGTCGCCGCCGGCTACCAACTGGTCGACGTGCGGGTGACGCTGCTCGACGGCAAGGCGCACTCGGTGGACTCCTCGGACGCCGCGTTCCAGACCGCGGGCGCGCTGGCGCTGCGCGAGGCGGCGGCGGAGTGCCAAATCCACCTGCTGGAGCCGTACGCCGAGGTGCAGGTGCTGGTATCGGACGAGTACGTCGGTCCGGTGATGAGCGATCTGTCCGGGCGCCGCGGGCGCGTGATCGGCACCGAGCAGGCCGGGCCGGGACGCACGCTCGTACGGGCCGAGATCCCCGAGATCGAGATCGGCCGGTACTCGGTGGACCTGCGGTCCCTGTCGCACGGCACCGGACGGTTCAGCCGCTCGTACGCGCGGCACGAGCCGATGCCGCCGCAGCTCGCCGCCAAAATCCGCGAACAGAGCGGATCCGGCTGATAGTTGCCGTGCCGCCCGCCTCAACCACCGTGCGGCGGGCGGCATACCGCCGATACGCTGAGATGCAGTTCAGAAGGGTGTGCCGGTGGCTGTAGCCGGGAAGAGCCGCAGCAGCGGATGCCGAACGGCGTTGGGGGCGGGGTAGTGACAGACGGTTTTGACTTCAGTCCCGGGGCGCAGGTCCCGCTCTCCGGTGCGGCGGGGCAGACAGCGGCGACGAATGCGCTCGCCTCGGCCGCGTACCGCGACAGTCCGGTCGCCGAGCTGCTGAAGGCCAACAGCGAATGGCATCAGGCGGAGATCAAGGCACCGCGGCTGTCACTGTTCGAGCCGAACCTCGGCGAGGCGTTCTCGCGCGCCGTGCAGACGCGGATGCTCGGCGGTGCCCGGAAGCCTCTGATCCAGTCCTTCGGCACCGAGCCGCAGACCGTGGTCGAGCACTGTCTGGCCGCCAACCGGATCCGCAAGGAGCGTGACAGCAAGCTGACCGGGGTGATGGTGGTCTTCGGGCTGATCTTCCTGCCCGGAATGCTGCTGTGGCTCGCCGCGTTCCAGCTGCGCCGGACGCTCGCGGGCGCGCAGAACCGGGGCGTGGGGGCGCTGGGCACGGTGGTGCTCGTCGCGGTGGGCGGCCTGGGACTGCTGTTTCTGATCAGGCCGCCGATGACCGGGCTCCCGGCGCTGTATCTGCGCGTGATGATGGTCGCCCCGGTGATCGGCTGGATGCTGGCGAAGCAGATCTCCGAGCGTACGGCCAAGGACCTGCGGGACCGCTGGGACGGCCTGCTCTCCGGCGGAGGCATCGGCGCGAAGATCCCCGAGGCGGTGCCGCAGAATCCGAACGAGACGAGCGCCGAACGGCTGCGGCAGGGCCTGGCCATGCTCACCGCCGAGCAGCGCAGCAACCTCGTCTACTACGCGGGTCCCAAGGGGATACTCGGCATGGGGACCCGCTGGGGCAGCTGGCACCTGGCCGAGGAGCTGGTCTCCAGCGACCCGGACAAGGACATCAACCCCTTCCGCAGCTGGGACGTCATACGAGCCGTGCACGACCAGCTGCGGATGCTGGAGCGCGGCCCGCTGCACACCGGAGGCTTCCCGACCCCGTCGGTGACGCACTGGGTGGTGTCGCCGATCGGGGAGGGCGCGACGGAGGTCGCCCGGCCGAGCGGCACGGACACCGACCACTTCCAGATCAGGAACGCCGAGATACAGCGGATCTGCAACGAGCAGCAGTTCGGCAGCGGCAACCGGCACTATCTGGGCGTGCAGTTCGTCCTGTGGGACGGCCAGCTGGTGATCACACTGCTGGTCACCGTCACCGTTCTGCACCACACCCTGCGGATCGAGGTGACCGGGCACGCGCTCGGCCCGGTGCATCCGCTGTTCACCACCAAACCGGCGCCGCGTACGGAGGAAGTCGCCAAGACCGTCAAGTTCTGGGAGACCAAGGAGCGGCAGCTTCCGCTGGTGGAGGCCAAGGAGGTGGTGCGGCTGGCGGCGCGCGCCCCTCTGACGTGGTTCCCGCCGGTCCTGGACTTCTTCGGCGGGAAGCTGGCCCTCCCGGAGCCGTTCGGGCTGCGGCACGCATGGGCGGACGCGCCCTGGCGGCACCGTTTCATGGCGGACGACGCGCTGCGCGCGGCCACACCGGTGCTGCGGGTGGTGCACTCGGCGGCGATCCGCGTGCTGAAGGAGAACGGCGTGGACACCGAGAGCTTCGGGACCCGCTCGGGCTTCCTCAGCGGCGCGGTCCAGGGGGCGGAGCCGCGTCAGGCGGACGTCTACAACGCGTAGGCCCCTCCGGCGGGATTCCTGTCCCCCGTGCCTCCGGGGGAGCACCGTCGCCCCGGACTCCCCCGGGGGCACGGGTCTCCCCCGGGCCCCCGGGCGCTCCGCCGCCCTAGGTCCGCGGCCAGACCTCGGCGAGCATACGGCGGGTGTCCGCGAGGAGTTGGGGGAGCACCTTCGTGTGGCCGATGACCGGCATGAAGTTGGTGTCGCCGCCCCACCTCGGCACCACGTGCTGGTGCAGATGTGCGGCGATACCCGCGCCGGCCACCGTGCCCTGGTTCATACCGATGTTGAATCCGTGCGCCCCGGACGCCGCGCGCAGGGCGACCATGGCCTGCTTGGTGAATTCCGCGAGCTCCGCGCTCTCCGGACCGTCCAGATCGGTGTAGTCGGCCACGTGCCGGAACGGGACGACCATGAGGTGCCCGCCGTTGTACGGATAGAGGTTCAGCACCGCGTAGACGCGCTCGCCGCGGGCGATGATCAGCCCGTCCTCGTCGGACTTCGCCGGGATCGCGCAGAACGGGCAGCCGTCTCCCGCCCCGGGGCCGGTGGGCTTGTTCTCCCCTTGGATATAGGCCATCCGATGGGGCGTCCACAGGCGCTGGAACGCGTCCTGAGTCCCGACTCCGATCTGCTGTTCCGGCTCGCTCGTCATGCTGTGCAGCATATGACTTCGCCCGTTCGCAGCGTGTCGCCGGGGCGGCGTCCGCGGGACGGCCCGCGATGCTGAGCCGATGAGCAACGACGGCCGAATGCAGAGCTGGGAAGATCGCACCGAGATCCCGCTCACCCTCGTGTCGCTGCTCTTTCTGGCCTCGTACGCGGTACGGGTGCTCGATCCGGGGCTCTCCCCGCAGTGGCAGGACTTCTGGCTCGCCGTGACCCTGGCCTCCTGGGCCTGTTTCGCGGTGGACTACGCCGTGCTGTTCATCCTGAGCGGCCAGGGCCTGCGGTTCATCAAGCACCATGGGCTGGACACCCTGGTGCTGGTGCTGCCTCTGTTGCGGCCATTGCGCATGGTGCGGGTGTTCAACGCGGTGCAGAAGCGCCGGGCGGAGCCGACGCTGACGGTTCAGGCCCGGGTGATCCTCTACGCGAGCCTGACGGCGGTGCTGCTCGGCTTCGCCGCGTCCCTGGCCGTGTACCAGAGCGAGCGGGGCGCGCCGGGCGCCACCATCCGTACCTTCGGGGACGCCGTCTGGTGGTGCTGTTCGACGCTGTCCACGGTCGGTTACGGCGATGTCGCTCCGGTGACCGCCCGCGGCCGGGTGGTCGCGGCCGGGCTGATGGCGTGCGGGCTGGCGCTGCTGGGCGCGGTGGCCGGGTCGTTCTCGTCCTGGCTGGTCCAGGCCTTCACCCGCGAGGACGAGAAGGTGCCCCCGGAGTAGCACTCCGGAGGCACCTTCGTCACCCCCGCGCTCGCGGGGGTGACGCCATCCTGGGCTTCCCTCGTTCGTGTACCGGCCCGGCTGCGCCCGGCAGACGCTCCCTGGCCCGCCCCCGCGAAGGCGGGGCGTCGGGTCACACCTGGATACGGCGCTCCACGGCGTCGACGAGTTCGGCGAGGGCCTGGTCGCGCGGCACGCCGTTCTTCTGCGAACCGTCGCGGTAGCGGAAGCTCACGGCTCCGTTCGCCACATCCTCGTCACCGGCGATGACCATGAACGGGACCTTGCTGCGCTGAGCGTTCCGGATCTTCTTCTGCATACGGTCGGAGGACGCGTCCACGTCGAAGCGCAGGCCCTTGGCCTTGGCCTCGGCGGCGAACTCCTGGAGATACGGCACATGGTCGTCGCCGATCGGGATGCCGATCGCCTGGACCGGGGCGAGCCAGGCCGGGAAGGCGCCCGCGTAGTGCTCCAGCAGCACCGCGAAGAAACGCTCGATGGAGCCGAACAGCGCGCGGTGGATCATCACCGGACGCTGCTTGGAGCCGTCGGCCGCGGTGTACTCCAGGTCGAAGCGGTCGGGCAGGTTGAAGTCGACCTGAATGGTGGACATCTGCCAGGTGCGGCCGATCGCGTCCTTGGTCTGGACGGAGATCTTCGGCCCGTAGAAAGCCGCGCCGCCCGGATCCATGACCAGGTCCAGGCCCTGCTTCTCCGCGGCCTCGCGCAACGTCTCGGTTGCCTGCTCCCAGTTCTCGTCCGAGCCGATGAACTTCTCCGGGTCCTTGGTGGACAGCTCCAGGTAGAAGTCCTCCAGCCCGTAGTCGCGCAGCAGGTTCAGCACGAAGGTCAGGAGCGAGTCGAGCTCGTCCGCCATCTGCTCCCGGGTGCAGTAGATGTGCGCGTCGTCCTGGGTGAAGCCGCGGGCGCGGGTGAGGCCGTGCACGACGCCCGACTTCTCGTAACGGTAGACGGTGCCGAACTCGAAGAGCCGCAGCGGCAGTTCACGGTACGAGCGCCCCCGCGCGTCGAAGATCAGGTTGTGCATGGGGCAGTTCATGGGCTTGAGGTAGTAGTCGACGCCCTCGTCGAGCTGCATGGGCGGGTACATGCCGTCGGCGTACCAGTCCAGGTGGCCCGACTTCTCGAACAGCTTCCCCTTGGTCGCGTGCGGGGTGTAGACGAACTCGTAGTCCGACTCCTCGTGCCGCTTGCGCGAGTAGTCCTCCATGACCCGGCGGATGATGCCGCCCTTGGGGTGGAAGACCGCGAGACCCGAGCCGATGTCCTCCGGGATGGAGAAGAGATCCAGTTCGGAGCCGAGCTTGCGGTGATCGCGCTTCTCCGCCTCGGCGAGGAAGTCCAGGTGGGCCTTGAGCTCGTCCTTGGACGGCCAGGCGGTCCCGTAGATCCGCTGGAGCTGCTTGTTCTTCTCGCTGCCGCGCCAGTAGGCGGCGGCGGAGCGCATCAGCTTGAAGGCCGGGATGACGCGGGTGGTCGGCAGGTGCGGACCGCGGCAGAGGTCCTTCCAGCACAGGTCGCCGGACTTGGGGTCGAGGTTGTCGTAGATGGTCAGCTCGCCGCCGCCCACCTCGGCGGACGCACCCTCGGCGGCGTCGGCGGCCGAGCCCTTGAGGCCGATGAGCTCGAGCTTGTACGGCTCGCCGGCCAGCTCCACGCGCGCGTCGTCGTCGGAGATCGCACGCCGCGAGAAGCGCTGGCCGCGCTTGACGATCTCCTGCATCTTCTTCTCGATGCGCTTGAGATCGTCCGGGTGGAAGGGGGTCTCGACGTCGAAGTCGTAGTAGAAGCCGTCCTTCACGGGCGGCCCGATGCCGAGCTTGGCCTCCGGGAAGAGCTCCTGCACGGCCTGAGCCATGACGTGCGCGGTGGAGTGGCGCAGGATGTTCAGGCCGTCGTCGGAGCTGATGAGTACGGGCTCGACGACGTCGCCGGCGGCGATCTCGTACGCCAGGTCCTTGAGCTGCCCCGCGACGCGGGCGGCGACGATGCTGCGGTCACCGTCGAAGAGTTCCGCCGCCGTAGTGCCCGTGGTCACCACGCGCTCTTCCCGCTCGGAATCGCGTTGGATGATCACACGGACGTCTGACACCGGTCTCTCCTGACTCATGGATCGCACGACAGCGGCCGCTGCGCGCGTAACTGCACTCCCCCGGAGGAGAACCCCGGGGCCCCGCCGGCGTCACGCCGGCCGGCCGGTTCCGCGGCATGGCGGAAACCCTGGATGGATGGTACCGAGCCGGACGGGCCGACCGCGAAACAGTTCCGTGCCGCCCGACCGGGCCGTACGCGCCGTGGCGGATCGGTGGCGGGGCAGGCGATTCGCCCTAACGTGGCGGTTATGGGTATCGACTGGAACAACCAGCTGGTCGAGCAGCTGGACTGGCACTGGCGGAACCAGCTGCGGCAGCGCCTGGAAGGCCTGTCCGACGACGAGTACTTCTGGGAGCCGGTGCCCGGGTGCTGGAACGTGCGCCCCCGTGGCGAGAGCACCGCGCCCATCGCGGCTGGAGCGGGCGGATTCACCATCGACTTCGCCGTGCCTGAGCCCGACCCGGCGCCGGTGACGACCATCTCCTGGCGGCTCGGGCACATCCTGGTCGGGGTGCTGGGAGCACGGAACGCGGCACACCTCGGCGGCAGGCCGGTGGACTACGAGAGCTTCAGCTACCCGGGTACGGCCGGGGAGGCGCTCGACCGGCTCGATGAGGCGTACACGGCGTGGACCGAGGGCGTGCGCGGCCTCGGGGAGCAGGGCCTGGCCCGCCCCTGCGGCCCCGCCGAAGGACCGTTCGCCGACCACCCCATGGCGGCGCTCGTGCTGCACATCAACCGCGAGATGATCCACCACTGCGCGGAGATCGCCCTGTTGCGCGACCTCTACCGGCACCGCAAGGCGCAGATCTTCTGATCCCGTCCTCTGGTCCCACGGCGGTCACCTCTGGTTCCGCGGCGGTCACCTCCCGTCCGGCACGGACGGTCCCCTTTCGCCGGGCTGGCTGTCGACGCCATCGCCCCCGCACGCCTCCTCGAAGAAGTCGAGGTTCTCGTGCAGCGACTTCATCAGGCTGTCCCGGTCCGCCTCGTCCACCTGGACCGGCACGATGCCGGAGGCGCCGGTGAGCCGGCGGAAGCCGCCGCGGCTCTCCAGCCGCCCGCTCACCCGGATCGGCAGGCCGACCAGGTGGGCCTGGCCCGCGATCCGGTACGCGTCCGCGTCGAGCGCCATCCGCACCTGCGGGACATCGGCCCCCGCGAGCACCCGCAGCCCCACGGTCCCGCGCCCGCCCGGGTCCGAGCGGCGCATCCGCACCACGGCGCCGGTGACCCGTACCGGCACCGACGGTTCGTCGCGCACGTACCTCGCGCCCGCCTCCTGTAATGCCGGGAGGTCGCCGGGCGAGAACTCCACCGGCTCCGGGCGGGCCGGGCAGCCGTCCGGAACACCGGCGGCCGGTGACCAATCCAGCGCGACCCGTACTCCCTCCGAGCCCTTGACGAGCGCCACCACGGACTCGGTCAGCTCATGGCACACCCCCAGCTCGACGGCGGCGTCGAAGGCCTCCATGCCGCCCGTGGCGCGCTGGTAGTCGGCGGCGTCGCGGGCCGCGTGCAGGGCGCGCAGCAGGGTGATGACGCCGGCGCGGCCGCTCTCCACGGGTACGAAGACGGTCAGCTGCCGGCCGCCGCTCCGTTCGGGCCCGACGAGCGTCCGGTCCAGGGCCGCGCCTGCGTGCCGGCGGTGCCGGGCGCCGTAGTAGCCGGCCCGCCCGCGGGCGGCCAGAGCGCCGGCCAGCAGCATCGCGCGCGCACCGGATCGCAGCTGCTCATGGGCCGTCCAGGAGGCCGCGCCGCTCTCGTCGACCGGCACCTCGCGGGCCCAGCGGATCTCGTCGCTGGGCGCGGCGAGCCCCACGAGCACGTCGCGCGCGGACGGCGCGGAGCTGCGAGCCAGCGCGGTGAGGGCCTCGGCCAGCAGATCCCCGCTGTCCGGGAACGAGCGGCTCTCGGGCACCAGCAGGCTGGTCCCCGCGTCGGGGCCGGGCTGGGTCCAGCGGGCGTACCGGCCCGCCGCACCACCGCGCCGCCGCCAGCCGTGCCGGGCCAGCAGCGCGCCGAGGACGGCGGGGTCGATCTGCTCGGGGTCGAGTGCCGCCGCGCCGGGCAGCGGATCGCCGGCTCCGCGCGGTTGCGGTCGTACGGATTCGTCGGACAGCCGGTGCATCAAGGTCTTCCTCCCACCCCGACCCGGGTCATGATCTCGCAGAGCGCCCGGTCGTCGAATATCCGCGAGGTCGGGATCCGCACAGTGGTCCTGCGCCTGCCGGTCACGGGATGGCCGGCCAGGTTGGTCCAGTAGCAGCAGTGCCGCAGTTCGAGGCGGTCGTGCGAGGCCCGCAGCCAGTCCTCGGGGGTCCGCGGTACGAGCATCACGACCAGGATCTTGTGCACCGACACCGGTGAGCGGGCGAGCTTCACCAGATGCTCGTTGTCGAGCGTGAAGGAGAAGGCCGGCCCGGCCGGGCGCGGGGCTGTCTGGTAGGTGCACTTGAGCTGCACCTTGATCGTCACTTCGTCGTCGACGGCGTGGCCCGGCGCGCTGTGGCTGACGTGCCAGTCGATGCCGTTGTCCGGGAACGGCTGGGCCAGCGAGCAGCCTGCGGCCGCCGCGACCGCGTGGAGGTAGCCCACCTGGAGGGTCTCCATGCAGGCAGTGGTGGCGAGCCCGCCGCGCAGCGGTGCGATCCGCTCAGGCAGCAGCCCTCCCCCATAGCCTTCGGCTTGGGTGGGTACTCCCCCAGGTTCGGGCTGCGCGAGCGCCATGTCCCAAGTGCCTTCCGGGCCTTGCCGATTCCGTTCCTTGTACCGGACCGGAGGATCGAACGGTCCGTCACCTGTGTTGTCTCCGCGCGGCGTACGAGGCAAACGGACCGGGTATCACCAGGTCGGGCGGGGACGAATTCTCATCTGCCGGCGCCTATCTGCCGGGCCTGTGCGAGGAGTTGGACATGCCGTGCTGGTTCGAGGGACCTCTCGCCGCATTCGACACAGAGACCACCGGAGTGGACGTCGAGCACGACCGGATAGTCTCCGCCGCCCTGGTCCTGCAGAGCGGGTCCGGCGCGCTGCCGCGCATCACCCGCTGGCTGGTCAATCCGGGTGTGCCGGTGCCCGAAGCAGCCACCGCGATACACGGGCTGACGGACCTTCACCTTCAGTTGAACGGGCGGTGGCCGGCGCCGGTGATGGAGGAAGTGGCGCGGTCACTCGCGGCGCAGTCCGCGGCCGGCACACCTTTGGTGGTGATGAACGCGCCCTTCGATCTGACCATCCTGGACCGGGAGTTGAAGCGGCACCGCGCCTCATCCCTCGCCGGATACCTGGGCGGCGCGTCGCTGTGCGTCCTCGACCCGCGGGTGCTGGACAAGCATGTGGACCGGTACCGGAAGGGCCGTCGGACGCTCTCGGATCTGTGTGCCCACTACGGCGTGGTACTGGACGGCGCGCACGACGCGGCGGCGGACGCGGTGGCCGCGCTCGAGGTCGTACGGTCCCTGGGGCGGCGTTTCGCGGGACGGCTGGAGTCGCTGAGCCCCGCCGAGCTGCACGCGCTGCAGGCGGTGTGGCACGCGGCGCAGGCCCGCGGTCTGCAGGCGTGGTTCGCGCACAACGGCTCTCCCGAGGCGGTCGACCCGGCCTGGCCGCTGCGCCCGGAACTGCGCACGGCCGCCTGACCGGCGCCCTACCGTACGGCTCCCGTCGGCGTCCAAGACGAAGGCCGGTCCGCCTGTTGGCGTCCCGGCCCGGTCGGGGGTGGGCGATACTGGGTTCGAACCAGTGACCTCTTCGGTGTGAACGAAGCGCTCTCCCACTGAGCTAATCGCCCCCTGGCGCTGTGGGGCGGGGCCCCGTCGCACGGCCTGAACAATACAGTGCCCGGGAGAGTTCGTTCAAACGGCTTCGGCGAGGAGGCGGCGCAGGCCGCGGCAGCCCCCGCGCATCATCAGCGCGTGGTTGGCCAGGAAGAGCGGGCGGCACGGTACGGCGAGGGCGCGCATCAGCCTTCTGCGGACCTCGACCTCCTGCTCGAACAGGGCGCGCGCACCCCCGTCGCGCGCCCCGACGGTCCACCGGGCCCACCCCTCGAGGTCCCCGGTCATGGAGATCTCCAGCACGCCGTTCTCCGCGTCGCGCCGGGCCTCCCGCGCAGTGACGAGCAGGTCGTACGGGAGGACGGAACGGAACCGGGCCGTGCCGGTCCGGGCGTCGGTCCGGGTCACCTCCCGGACCTGGGGCCACCAGCGGGGGTAGTCCTCCATCGCCTCCAACGCCGCGTGGACGGCGGCCGGTGCGGCATCGACGGTCCAGACGCTGCGGAAGCGGTAACGGCACCAGTCCATGGGCCCAGTGTGGCCCGCGGCGGTCGGCGCGTGCATTCGCTACTCAGCCCGAGCTGAGTAGCCGTACCCATGCCACGGCCCTGTACCTGCGGCCACACTCCGGGGCATGGACAACGTGCCACCCGCCGCAGCGAACGAGCCCACGGGTGCGCCGGGCGCTCCGAAGGCCCCGGCCGACCCCGCAAACGTCCGGTGGCGAGCCAGTGCCGAGGGGGAGTTGCGGCAGATCGACGCCGCGCTCGCCCGGCTCGACACCGAGCGCGCCGGGCTGCTCGCCCGCCGCACCCACCTGCTGGCCCAGTTGTGGCAGCCCGCCCCGGGGCCCGCGCGGATGACCTGGGGACCGCGGCCGGCCGGCCAGCGGCCGCACGCCTCCGCGGGCAGGGAGACGAACCCGCGGACCGTGCAGAACCTGCTGCTGGCCCTCGGGGGTGTGCTGCTGGCCGTCGCGGTGACCGCGTTCACCGTCGTCAGCTGGGGGCACTTGGGCATCGGCGGCCGGTCCGCGGTGCTGGGTGTCCTGACACTCGGCGCGATAGGTGTACCCGCGCTGCTGCTGCGCCGCTCGCTCGCCGCGACGGCGGAGGCCGTGGCCTGTCTCGGCCTGGTCCTACTGGCGCTCGACGCGTACGCGCTGCACCGGGTGGCGCTGCCGCATACCGACGGCGCCGGCTATGCCGCCGTCGCGAGCGCCATGACGGCAGGTGTCTGGGCCGCGTACGGGCTGTGGCTGCGCGGTCCGGGCGGCGGCGCTGCGGCCGGGCTGCGGCTGCCGCTGCCGGTCGCCGTGGTCCTGGCCCAACTGCCCCTCCTCCTCTGGTCCGTGTCGGCCGGGGCGGGTCCGTTCGGCACCGGCTCGGCCCTGCTGGTCACGGCGGCCGCCGACCTCGCGCTCGCGTCGTGGAGCCACGCCCCCGGCGTACGCCGGACAGCGACCGCGACCGGGGCCGTGACAGGCGGCGTGGGGCTGCTTCTTGCCGTCCGGATGTCCCTCGCCGCCACCGGCCCGGGCGAAGCGGCGCAGGCCGCCGGACTGCTGCTGGCGGCAGCCGCGGTGGGCGTGGACGCCTCCTGGCGGCCGCACTCCGCGGACACCCGGATCATGGTCACCGCATGGCCGGCCGCGGCGGGCGGGCTGGCAGCCGTCGCGGCGCTCGGCGGGATGCTGCGCACCGGGCTGCCGGGACAGTGGGCCGTCCTGGGGTATCTGCTGTGCGGCGCGGCGGTGCTGGCCTCCGCCCGCGCTCTGGCGGGCCGTGCCGCACCGGCCACCGGGCTGGCCGCCGCGGCGGCCGCGGTGCACGCTGCGGCGGTGCTCTGGGCGGCGGCCGGGGTGGCGACCGCCGTACTGGGGCCGCTGAGCTGGACCGGTGCGGTGTGGTCCGGCGCCCCCGAGGGGGCGCGTGAGGCGATCGGCCCCGGAGTCTCCTGGCCGGGCACGCTCGCCGTCCCGGCCGTGCTCGCCGTCGCCGCCACCATGGCCGCGGCGGTGCACCAGTACGCCGCGGCACACCCCCGGCGGTCCGTGGCGTCCTGCGCGACGGTCGCCCTGTGCTGCGCCACGGCTGTCGTGCTGCCGGTCGCTGCCGACCTCCCGTACGCCGTTGGGGTGGCGCTGCTGGTGGCCCAGACATCGGTGCTGCTCGTGGCCTCGGCGACACTCGACTCGGCCGCTGTCTCGCTGACGGCGCTTGTCTGCGCGGTCGTCGTCGCCCTCAGCGCCGTGTTCTGGTCGCTGGCCGAGCAGACGGTGACGCTCGGCGTGCTCGGCGCGCTGCTGGTCGTCTTCGCGGCCGCCGCGGCGGCCGGAGGGCGCGTACGGCAGCCTGTGACGGCGTGCGCGGCTGTAGTGTGCGCCGCGGCTCTCGCGGTCGCTCTGTGCACCGCTGCGGGCCTCCCTGCCCCTCGTACGGCGTTCGCCGTGCTGGCCGTCGCCGGCGCCGCCGCGCTCGTGGCCTCCCGACTGCGAGCGCTTCCCGCGGGGCTTCCCGTGGAGGGCGCCGGTTACACGGCCGCGCTGCTCGCCCTCGGCCTGGCGGCTCCTGACGCGCCCGCCCTCGCCACGGCCCTGGCCCTGGCGGGGGTGATCGCCGCGGGCACCGCCCTGCGGCCCGACCGCCGCTCCGCGGTCTACGCGGCCGCGGCGCTGTTCGTCCTGGCCACCTGGGTACGGCTTGCCGCGTCCGGGGTCGCGGTGCCGGAGGCGTACACCCTGCCGGTGAGCGTCCCGGCACTCCTGATCGGCCTGCGCCGGCGCCGGCAGGACCCGCCCGTGAGCTCCTGGGCGTCCTACGGCCCCGGCCTGTCGGTGACCCTGCTGCCGAGCCTGCTGGCGGCCTGGGGCGACACGCACTGGCTGCGCCCGCTGCTGCTCGGCCTGGCCGCCTTCGGCGTCACCCTGCTCGGCGCGCGGCGGCGGCTCCAGGCTCCGCTGGTGCTCGGCGGCACCACAACGGCGCTGGTCGCCCTGCACGAGCTGGCCCCGTACATCGTCCAGGTGGTGGACGCGCTCCCGCGGTGGCTGCCGCCCGCTGTCGCCGGGCTGCTGCTGCTCGCCGTCGGGGCGACGTACGAGCAGCGGCTGCACGACGCCCGGCGGGTCCGCGACAGCGTCGGCCGCATGGGCTGAGGGCGGGCGCCGCACACCGGCGCCGGGCAGCGGAGAACGAGCGAGAACGACCGAGGGTCCGCCAGGCACGAAGCCTGGCGGGCCGATCGGAAGAGCGGCGGGGAGGGGAAGAGTGTGGCGAGGAAGGTGTAGTTAACGGT